>JBBDLY010000483.1:0-9798 GCA_040878585.1 Pirellulales bacterium | reverse complement strand
AGGTGTCGGAACTCTACGCGAGTTCCGCTACGCTTGTTGTAGGAATTCTCCGCGAGTTCCGCTACGGTTATTGTCGGAACTCTCCGCGAGTCCCGCTACCCGGCGGGCGGCGTTCAAGCAGGCCCCGTGTGAAGCGGCTTGGCAGGAAGGCCAGATTGCCGATGATCATCGCCAGACCGAAGGTGGCCATCCCTAGGAAAATGGCGATCCCCAAGTGCAATAACACCGCGCCGATGAGCATCACCCCGCGCGTCATCTTCGGCCAGATCAAGGCCGCGTAGCTCAGTTCCCAGGCAATCGTCACGTGCGATAGAACGACAATCAGCATCGGCCACTCGGCGAGCCAGTGCATGGGGATCGACTGGTACTCGAGGTTGCCGAACGCCAGCCACATCGCCGAACCGTCCCACCAGCTTGCGCCCAGCAGCTTGCGAGTGGCGGCGAAGAAGTACATCACGCACATGTGGATTTGCATCAGCCGCAAGGCGACGTTGGCCGAAGTGCTCCAGATCGGCGCGTGATCGTCGGCTTCGATTCGTCCACGCCGCTTCTTCCACCAGCGGTCGAACGAATACCGAGCGCCGGCCGGTCCGATCATCAGGTACATGGCGATGATGGTGTTGATCTGGTCCAATCCGAACAGGGCCGTCGGCACGCGGTGAAGATAGGTGAGCATCAGCAAGAACGCCAGCACGCTGGAGACACGGGTGAAGGCGCCGATCATCAGGCAAAAGAACACCGCCAGCGCGAACAAGTGAAACCCCCATATCGCCGAGGGCGCATCAAGATGGCGAAACACCGTCCAGAAGTACGTCCCCTCGTGTCGCTGAACGAGCAGGTCGCGGCTCAGCCAGGCGTTCGGCCCGAAAAAGGCCAGCAGGTCGCGCGACCAAACCAGATGGGTATAGAACAGCATCGCTCCGCCCAGGATGCGGACCAGACAGAGCGTGGCCGGATCGGTGGGCGCAAACCAGAAGCGGTTCCAGCCGGCCAGCACGTCGCCGAACCAATCGATCGTCGCCGTTCGTGCCGCATGCACGCAGCCATTCATGGAACCTCCTCCAAGGGAATCGGTTCCGCTTGAATCAGTTCCGGCTGCGTGATTCGCTCGACGGAAACTCCGGCGGTTGCCAGCGGCGAGACCGGAAACGTTTCGTAGAGGCTTTCATCGTCGAGCGTTCGGCCGCCGCGGACGTCGATGTAAGGTGGTACGTTGTGCCGCACCAGGTCGATCGACACACGGTCCGCGGCATGGGCGTGCAGCAGATGGCGGGCGTAGCTGGTCGCCAAGGCGCGCAACTCGCGTTCGGCCGCGGCCCGCTCCTCGGCGGGCGCCTCGAACGAATTGAGCTCGTCTACCCGAGAAGCCAGCGAGCCGAGTTGCTCGGTCAGCATGAAGTGGCGGTGATACAGCAGCCGCGGCCATTGCTGATCGAGACTGGGCATCGTCCGCTCGATCGTCGCCCGGTCGTCGTCGAACTCGATCTTGTAGCGAATCAAATGGCTCCAACGGCCGGGATCGGGTGCGAAAAACGCGTAGCCGTGGCTGATGTTGCCCGCTTGCACATAAGGCCGCATGTTGTTGACCAGCCAGCCGGCCAGCGGCGAACCCGGTTCGACCATCGAAAGCGGCACGCAAAACACCAGGGTCAGATGAATCAACAACGCAATACTCACCGCCACGCGCACCGGGCGGCTCCAGCGGATCGCCAGCGGCGCATCGGTCGCGGCATCTTCGATGGCGGGCTTATCAGGCATGGCGGCAGCGGAGGGATTGGGGCGGGATCGCTATCGAAATATAGTTCGGCATAGCCGCCATGCGGAACATTCCCGGCAAGCCCTCGCCGGCATGTTCCGCCTGACCGTCACAACACGTTCAAGGCATACCAAGTACAGGGCCAACCTTCACGCCCCTGCAGATTTGGCGTTGCTCATTTCTTCCTCTTTCGAGTCGTCCGAGGCATCCTCACTCGGTGGAATGCCTGCTGCCACGTCGGAATCGTCTTCCAGCAAAATGCGATCTTCAAACCACTTTTTATTCAATTCCAATTTCATCGCTCTAACTCCGCTGCATAAATTGCGTTGCTTGCTGTTCAGTCATCTCGAAATAGTGGAGGTTGCCGAAGATCGAGGCGTCTGGCCCCAGGTCAGTCATGCCGCACCGATCTCGATAAAACGTGTCTGCTTGAGGGAGCGAATGCAATCCGATTCTTCCCTTGTTGCCGTCATCGATACTCAGTTGGATTGCGGCAGCGAGCATGACCGTTCCGACCAGCCTATATTTTGGATCAACCGTTACGTGCGGACGATTCCAGGGTGCGACTTCGAGATACTCAACGTACACGAGATGCTTGTTCGTCTGCTGTGGCAATCGACAGCGACGAATCGTGTTGACGATCATTAGCCCCTGAGTTTCCTGCTGACACTCGACCGCAAGAAACTCGTAGCTCAACTGGGCCGAATAGTGACGGCATTTGCTCTGCCAATCCCAATGCCCATGCTCTTCTTGTCTTGCTTGAATCAATGGCTTCCACAGGCGTTCGTGGTGATCCAAGTGTCTCGGCAGAATCGCATCGTGCAGTTCCGCTTTGACAAGTTGGCCAGAACTCACTTCGACCAAATAGACATTAGAGACATTCGCCGTCACAGCACCATCAACTCCGCCTTCGCATTCGTTGCGTCGTTCTCAAACAGCAGCTTATCACCCTGCTCAAGCCTCGTATCGACGGCCTGATACAGCCGCAGCGCTTGCCGCAGCAACGCCGTCTTGTTGAGGCCCTTCTTGGCACAAAGGTCATCCAGGACAATCATCTCACGTTCAGTGAGATTTAAGGTCATCGTGCGTTTGCTCATGATTCGTCCTCCCGTTGAAGTATCGGAGGAATTAAAGAGAAAGTCAATAAATATTGGCTATTAAGTGGCTACGAACAGGGAGGCTGGAAGTGCCGTAACTTGTCTTTCACAATGGCGTTATGGCGACCGGCTCCGTCAACGCACCACGGCACTAGAAAGCAATTTGCTCACTCGCCGCGGCCAGATCGGCCTCGGCTCGCTTCGTGTACCTCGCCGTCGTATTCAAATTCTCATGGCAGAGAATCTGCCCCAGGCCGATCAGGTCGTTTGCATTGTCTCGCAGGCTGTGCCGCAGCAAGTGCGGATGCAGCTGCCTTCTCCCGGCGTTCGCGGGAGCGCCCTTGATTCAGAGCGACCGCCGCGCATGAAAAAGCCCTCGCGAATCACTCGATTCGCGAGGGCCATGAGTTCTTGGCAGGCGTCGGCGATCACTTCGTACCGGCCAACTTGAGTTTTTCAAGCATTCGTGCGTAGTCGACCGTGATCGCCATGGTTTCCTTGAAGTAGAAGTCTTGCTTCACGATCGGGCGTTCGGGATCGTTCAGATTCTCGATCTCCTTTTCTTCTTCTTCCTCGCTGTTGAGTTCCTTCCGCTCGGCGAGGAACTTCTCTTCGCTTAGTGCGACTCTTTTCTTGGCCTTCTGGGCGCGATAGCGATTGATCCGCTCCTGCACCTTCTTGAAATCGTCGCTACTTTGCAGCCGCGTGGTCGACAACTCGGCCAGGCTCTTGACCATCGCCTCGTCGACCATGTCAACCGTCCGATACGGAACGGGGTTCACGCGATCGAACTCGACGGCAAAGTCGAGGTCGCTCTCACCCACATCGAGGTGCGTTGTCAACGAAGGCAATTCGAGATCGGCCAGTACGCCGCGGGCCTGGGTGCTGTCGCCGCTGGGGCGATAAAACTGCTGCATGGTGATCTTCAACGCGCCAAGTTGCGGAGCATTGGGGATGCGGAACAACTGTTGGCCTAAGCTCAACAAGCTCTGGACCGTCCCCTTGCCGTGCGTGGCATGGTCGCCCACGATCAGACCGCGGCGATAATCTTGGATCGCACCGGCAAAAATCTCGCTGGCACTGGCGCTGAACTTGCTTGTCAGAACGACCAGCGGCCCGTCCCAACTTGTGCCGCGATCCTGATCGTCGTAGTGCTGTACTTTGCCGTCGGGATCCTTAACTTGAACGATCGGGCCGTGATCGATGAACAAGCCGGTCAAGTTGATTGCCTCGGTCAGCGAACCGCCGCCGTTGCGCCGCAGATCGAGGATCACCGCGTCGACCTTCTTGGCTTGGAAGTCGGCCAGAATTTTCTTCACGTCGCGAGTCGTGCTTTTGAAGTTCGGCGTGCCCCGGCGGGCGCCTTCCATGTCCATGTAAAAGCTGGGCAGATCGATCACGCCGAGTTTATACGGCGAGCCGTCCGCCTTGGTGCCGTTCTCGATGATCTCGCTGCGGGCCTCTTCATCGGTAAGCTCGACCTTGGCGCGGGTGATGTCGTAAATCTTCGGCTCCAGTCCCGCCTCGGGCAGCACCTTCAATCGCACGACCGTGCCCCCTTTCCCGCGGATCATCTTGACGACGTCGCCCAGTTTCATGTCGATCGTGTCAACGAACTCGTCGCTGTCGCCTTGGGCGACGCCGATGATCTTGTCGCGCGGCTTCAGACGGGTGTCCTTGTCGGCCGCTCCGCCAACGATGATCTTGCTGACCACCGTCTGACCGTCTTCGTATTGCAAGGCCGCCCCGATCCCTTCCAGTTGCAGCCGCATGCTGATCTCGAAATTCTCCAGCGTCGCCGGCGACATATAAGTGGTGTGGGGATCGTAGCTGGTGGTCATGGCCGTCAGGTACATTTCCAGCAGTTCTTCGCTGTCGGTTTGACGCATCCGCTTGGCGAAGCTGCTGTAGCGGCGCTTCAACTTTTCGACCGATTCCTCCGGCGTTTTGTCGTCGGCCTTTTGCACCAACATGTCGTATTTCAGCCGCTTGCGCCAGCGATCCTTGGCTTCCGCAGCGTCCTTGGGGAACGCAAGTTCCTTGCGATCGGTGACGAGATGCTCGTCCTTAGTAAAGTCGAACTCGCCTGCGAGCAATTCGTTAATCGTCGCCAATCGCTCGTCGACCCGCTTCAAAAAGACATTGTAAACTTCGTAGGCAAACGAAACGTCGCCGACGCGGATCTTGTCGTCCAGGTTCTGATTCTGCTTGCTCAGGTTGTCGATGTCCTCTTGAGTGAAATAGAGCTTCATCGGATCAAGCGATTGGATGAACTTCTCGAAAAACCGCTCGGAGATTTCGTCGTCCAATTCATGCTTGGAAAGGTGTTCGCGCTTCAGCAACGAGACCACTGCCAGCGTCACCCGCCGGTCGCTCGCCTGCGGCGCCTCCAAATCGGCTAATGAAGTCTGATTGTGAATCAGCATCGCCGCCAATGCGACGGTCATTGCCACCAGCATCAGAGTAGCTTGACAGCGACGGTCTTTCCCTAGATTGGTGAGCACACGAGCCATGAGCATTTTTCCTCGTTATGAAAGCCCTGCGGAAACCCGACAAGTTCTCCCCTTCTCAACACTTCTGAATGGGTTGAGAAAGCATAAATTCGGACGGGCAATAGAGATAGCACGCTACCTGTGATGATATCGCGAGTGAGTCAATTTTGCAACATCGGCAATCTGCGTTGATCCTCGTGGTGCAATTTCCAATCATACTTTACGTGAACCGGAGCAGATGGTTCAGGGAATCGTCGGATCACATCTATCCACAGTTGCTGCTCCCAATTCTATTCTTCGGTCAACCAAGAATCATTCGGCAAGGCTTTTCCTGTCGGAGGCCGCCTCAGTCGCATCGTGACCATTGATTCGAGCGGCTATTGCCTCTGCAAGTAGTTGGTGGCAGCCGAGATGCGACGCAACAACCCATTCCACGCCACGGCCGTCGACGGCGCTGCCGGCTGTGGCGGATAGTTCGAGGGTGCTGGACTTTCGCCGGTCGTCCCTCGGCGGCGAATTCGGCTGTTTTCCGGCATGGATCAACACCCGATGCGTGAGTCGCTCAAGCAGTTCACCGCGAAACATCAAATGCGGCTGTACGACGACGCGTCGTACATTCGCCAACTTTCCCCAGCGAAGTTCTTCCGAGATTTGTTGCATTACCGACTCGAATCGAGGTTCGGCCATGGCAACAAAGCAGACCCTCGACTGGCCGACGGGTGTCCGTTCGATCCGACGACGGGCAAATTCGTGCATTTCAGCCGTTGCCTGCTCATCACGACTTCCCCTGCCCACAAAGACCAATAGCGTTTGCTCGGGTGCGATCGCTGCTCGGTCCGCCATCGATTGCTGGTAGCGGAATTCGGAAAGCCGCAGCAACTTGTGCTGGCAGCCGAGATGTTCGACCTGCCGGATGCTGCCGTCGAATCCGCAAAGGTCGGCCGCCCGCTGGACGGCGGTGGGAATATCTCGCTTGGCATGTCCTGCCGCAAATAGCATCAGCGGTGATACCAATAGCGGGCCACCCGTCGGCCTGTGCGTGCCGGAACCGACCGACAAACGCACCAAGAGTCGAGATAAAGCCACCGGGATGCTCGGCTCGGCAAGCTCAAGAAACCCCGCTTCCAGGGGGACTTCTGGATGGAGCTTTTGCACCAAGTCGGCGGTATCCAGCAATTCCTGCTGGCCGTCCTTAGCGCGGGTACCGTGGCCAACCAACAATATCGCCGCTGGCGCCGCCGACCGCCTATCGACTGGCAGGCAATTCGATGAGGCACGTTGTTGACGCAATGGACGGCTCCTCGCTTGGCGGTGGCACTGTATGATTGTTGGCCGGTGGCGACTGCCGGACAAGGGCAACGTTCTCGCGGTGCGCCCAGCGAGTTTTGTCCCCGGCCGTGATGCGACCCGACCCGGTCGCTGATATAGTGGAGGGTGAAATCCCTTCCACGGCGCGATTTAGGAAAGATTGTTGTCGCATCCTACGTATACTTACCTTACGATGATCGCGGGTCGACGTGCCGGCGCCAGCTTCATTCTCGACGCGAGTCGCGAAAACCGGATTGGCCGCGGGCTGGAATGCGACATCGTGCTGTCCGATCCACTCTGCTCTCGGGTCCACGCCACGTTGCGTCACGAAAAGCGCGGCTGGGTGCTCAACGACCGTCAAAGTCGCAATGGCACCTATATCAACGGTCGGAAAGTCGACTCCGCCGTCATCGCCGACGAACATCAGATCCGTGTCGGGAGTACGGAGTTCGCCTTCCGCGTTACCGATCAGCCTCCCACGATCGACGCCGCCGGCGACATCAATCTGACGCAGACGATCATCAAGGATCTGCCGCTGGGAGGAACGGGGGATACCGATCTGCTGGCGCTGTCGGCGTTGCGCGACCCCAAACAAGCCCAAGAACTGCTGCTGCTTTATCAATTGAGCATCAAGTTGCTCGGCTGCGGCGATCCGCGGGAAGTGGTCGCCACGGCGCTCGATCTGCTGCAGCAACGAGTCAAGGCGGCGGTTGTCGGATTCCTCTGGATCAACGAGGAGGGGCAACTCAAATCGCGGATGGTGATCCCAGAGGACGCCGCAGAAAAGGTTCGCCTCAGCGATTCGCTCACGGAGTTGGTCTTCCGGCGTGGACATGCCGTTTGGGTTGCCAGCCAACGGACCAGCGACTCCATCGCCAGCCTGCAACATTATGCCGATGCGATCTGCGTTCCGCTGCTGCACGACGGGACGCGACTGGGGGCGATCCACATTTACCGCGACCGCCGCCGCTTCGAGCAGGCCGATTTCGATTTCGCTCTTTCGTTAGCCAACATCATGGTCGTCGCCTATGCCCGGGCGCAACGGCAAGTCAGCCTGGAAACCGACTACCAGCAACTGGTGGCTCAGAGCCCCGGTTACGACGACCTCGTCGGCGAGTCGCAAGGCATGCAGCAACTGAAGGAGAAAATCGCGCGGCTGGCCCACGCCACTGGCAGCGTGCTCGTCTGCGGCGAGAGCGGCAGCGGAAAGGAATTGGTCGCCAGGGCGGTCCATCGCGCCAGCAGCCGCGCCGACCGGCCGATGCTCACGGTCAACTGCGCCGCCATCCCGGCCGACCTGATGGAGAGCCAACTGTTCGGCCACAAGGCGGGCAGCTTTACCGGCGCCGATTCGGACCACGCCGGCTATTTCCAGCAAGCCGACACCGGCACGCTGTTCTTGGACGAAGTGGGAGAGTTGACCCTCGCCGGCCAGGCCAAATTGCTGCGCATCTTGGAGGGCCATCCGTTTCATCCGGTCGGCGGCAGCGCCGAGGTGAGCGTCGATGTGCGGGTGATTACCGCCACCAACCAGGATCTGGACAAGTACGTCCGCGAGAAGAAGTTTCGCGAGGATCTGTACTATCGGCTGAGCGTGTTTACGCTGGAGGTTCCGCCGCTCAGAGCGCGTGGCGAGGACATTGCGTTGCTGATCGATTTTTTTCTCAATCACTTCCGCCGCCAGCATGGCCGCGGCGGCATCGAACTTTCCCAGGCGGCTCATAAGAAACTGCTGGAGTATCATTGGCCCGGCAACGTGCGGCAGTTGCGCAATGTGATGGACAGCGCCGTCGTATTGGCAACGGGCGCGGAGATCGAGCCGGGCGATCTCGGCTTGCGGGACGTCGGCGGCGACGTGCTCGACACCTTGCGATTCGACTTTTGGGAGCGCAAGCTAATCGGCGAAGCGCTGGCGCGCACGCAGAATAGCGTCGCCGACGCCGCCCGACTGCTGGGAATCGGCCGAGCGACGCTGTATCGAAAGCTCGACGAATACAAAATCGAACGCTAAGCTATTGCGTAGTAGTAAGCTCACCCCGAATCGTTTCCCCGCCGACATCCTCCTCGCGAGAATCCTTCCATGTTTTGCAACCAATTTCAGGTGACACGCGCATCTCTGCTTGCCTGCCTTGCCGTCGGCGCCGTCGTCTCGACCGTCCAAGGCGAGGACTGGACCCGATTTCGCGGCCCCAACGGCTCCGGCGTCGGCAGCGCCGAGGGGATTCCCGTCGAGTTCAGCGTGGAAGATTGCCTGTGGCGAATTCAATTGCCGGGCAAGGGACACTCCTCACCGGCGATTATCGCCGGCAAGCTGTTCATTACCAGTGCCGATCCCGATAGCGCGAAACGATTCGCGATGGGATACGACGCAGTGAGCGGTGAAAGCTTGTGGGTTAAGACCTACGACACCGACACCCACCGTGTGCATGCCCGCAACAGCTACGCTTCCAGTTCGCCGGCGGTCGACGACGAGCGGGTGTATGTCTGCTGGGCGACGCCCGACAATTACGAAGTGCTGGCATTGCGGCAAGCCGACGGCGAGCTGGTGTGGCGCAGGTCGCTGTCGCCGTTTAAGAGTCAGCACGGCTTTGGCACCTCGCCGATGGTGCTCGACGGCTTGGTGATCTTGACCAACGACCAGTTGGGCGAAAGCTTCATCGTCGCATTGGAGCCTGCAACGGGCGAGATCGTATGGAAGACGCCGCGCGACAGCGGCAGCGCCGCCTACGGCGTGCCGTGTGTCTACAGCCATGCCGACGGACGCAAAGAACTGATTGTCTGTAGCACGGCCAACGGCATTAGCGGGCTGGATCCCAAGACCGGCAAGACGAATTGGTCGGCCGACGTATTCACGCAGCGATCGGTTGCCTCGCCGGTCTGCGTTGGCGACCTCGTCCTGGGCCAATGCGGCCAAGGGGGCGGCGGCACTTACTTTGTGGCGGTGCGTCCGCCGGCGAAGGCGGGCGGCGAGGCGGAGGTGGCCTACTCGTTTTCCAAAGGCGCGCCCTACGTCCCTACGCCGGTGGCCGCCGACGGCCTGGTGTTTCTAGTCCATGACCGGGGAACGGTAATGTGCATCGACGCCAACAGCGGGGAGACGATCTACAACGAACGCATCGGCGGAGGCATCTCCGGCTCGCCGGTC
>JBBDLY010000482.1:6607-12074 GCA_040878585.1 Pirellulales bacterium | reverse complement strand
CAGCATGCTCCGCCGCCATAATTTCATCCGCGTCGAGCTTGTACTTCGGACGGGGGCTGCCATCCTCGGTCCAGGCAATCTGCCGCCACAGGGCGAGTACGCCCTCGCCCTGGCTGCCGAACCGGGTTCGGCGGACAAGTTCGCGGCAGTAGGTCGCCAGCGCCAACGCTTTTCGCAAACCGGAGTCGCCCAACAGCGTATCCAGTTGTCGCACGTCACAGGTCAGTCCTACTTCGGTCGCCAAGGTATTCAGGTAGACCAACTTCAATTCCTCCGCCGCTCGTTTGGCGCCTTTCGACGGAGTCTTGACCTGCAGACGATTCGCTTGGCCAAGATATGTGCAATAGGAGCACCAACAGCCGCAATAGGTCTGCACTTGTTGACGCGGTTTCTTAACGAGCGTAAACGACGTTGTGAGGTACGATGAGAAAAGGTGGGCAAACGCGTCGAGTTGTTGCTCTTCCGGCCGAACATCGCCAGGCAAGTTGTGCCAATGACGGGCAATCCATTCCTTCGCAGCATCCGAAGTGCTGGCAGCCTCATGGGCGATGCTAAAATCGAGCGTGTTATTTTGCAGATTGCGCCCTACCCACTTGAGAAGCTCGTAGCTCTTCTCGTGCAGCAGGAGCGTTTCGGCAAGTTCTTTCCTGTCGAACATTCAAATAGCCTTGATGTACCACGAAGTTCACGAAGGACACGAAGAGTATCGGGTCATAACATTTCCTTCGTGAACTTCGTGTGCTTCGTGGTAATTGCCGCCTTACGAAGCAGGCCGCTCATATTTCACATCCGCCGGGATCGCCTCCAGCAACTGTTCGACCAGGTTCGTGCTGGTGATGTTCGCGGCCTGAGCCGCATAGTTGCCAGCGATGCGGTGCCGCAGGCCCGCTTTAGCGACTGCCTGGATGTCTTCGATGGTGGCGTGGTAGCGGCCGTAGAGCACCGCCCGGGCCTTGGCCGCCGTGATCAGTGTGAGCAGGCCGCGGGGGCCGGCGCCCCAGCTTACCCACTGGTTGACGAAGTCCGGCGCCTCCGGCGTGTTGGGGCGCGAGGCCCGCACCAGCGCCCAGGCGTAGCCGAGCACCTGATCGCTGACCGGCACGCGGCGGACCAGTTCCTGGATTTCCAGGATGTCGTCGCCCGAGAGCGTCGGCTGGATCGTCCCGATCTCGCTGGTCGTGATTCGCCGGGCGATCTCCCATTCCTCCGAGCCGCTCGGGTAGTCGACCGTGATGTATAGCAGGAACCGGTCAAGCTGCGCCTCCGGCAGCGGATAGGTTCCTTCCTGGTCCAACGGGTTCTGTGTGGCCAGCACAAAAAACGGCGACGGCAACTGGTGGATCGTGCCGCCGGCCGAGACCTGACGCTCTTGCATCGCCTCGAGCATCGCCGCCTGCGTCTTCGGCGGCGTGCGGTTGATTTCGTCGGCCAGCAGCAGGTTGGCGAAGATCGGGCCGGGCAGAAACTCGTAGCGGCGGTGGCCGGTCTCGACGTCTTCCTGAATCACCTCGGTGCCGGTCACGTCGCTGGGCATCAGGTCGGGTGTGAATTGGATGCGGCGAAATGAAAGCTGCAAGGCGCTGGCGATCGAAGAGACCAGTAGCGTTTTGGCTAGGCCCGGCACCCCTTCGAGCAGCGCGTGGCCCCGAGAAAAGATCGCAACGAGTATCTGCTCGATCACGTGATCCTGCCCGACGATGACCTTGGCCAGCTCGTCGCGCAGCGTGTTGTAGGCGTGTTCGCATTTTTTGACGGCGGCGACATCGTCGGGGGATTGCGATGGTTGATGCATGAAGAATATAGGTTTCAGGTTTCAGAGGTCAGGGATTGTGAACAAATCGGCATCAATCATCAGCCGGAGGGCGCTAGCCCCCGGTTAGCGCCGAAAAACCGGCCGCTAGCGCGGTACGGCTGATGTTGTGGGGGCAACTTCTCTCGTGTTCCTGCGTCAATTCAATTTTTCACAGGCTCTCAGGTTTCAGAATTGAAGGCGTCACTCCCTCTAGGTTCCCACTTTCCTGAACCCTGAACCCTGACCCCTGAAACCTAATTCATTCCAAGCTTTCAAAATAACGTTGTAGGCGATCTTCGTAACCGGGGGGCGGTGGTTCGCTGGCCGAAGCCCGGATCGATTCGCGCACTTCCGGCGGCAGTTTGAGCAGCCATGGTGCCGTGCGTTCGACCGCGCGACGTCTGAATTCTTCGCTGCTGCGCTCGCCCGGAGGCGTGGTCGCACCGTCTTGACTCTCGCCAGGCTGCGAATCGCCGGCCGGATCGCCCTGTTGGTTGCCACCCTGCGATTCGGTCGGTTCACCGCTGCCTGGTTCACTGCTGCCTGGCTGGCCGGGCTGATTGGGCTGACCTTGCGGATTCGCCTCGCCTCCTTCGCCGGGCATGCCGTTTTGCGGATTGGCCGGCGGCTGTTCAGCGGAATTGCCTGCGTTGCCTTCGCCTGCCGGCAGGCCGGCGACCTGCCGGGCGGTCTCGTTTGCGTCCGCCGGAATGTAACCGTGATCCGCCGGCTGACCGGACTGGCCGGCCCGGCCGTTCAGCCGGCTTGCTTCATCCAGCGCTGCACGGATTTGAGCGTCGCCAACATGCGCTTGGCCGGCAAGCTGCGAAGCGAGTTCGCCGCCGGCTTGTTGCGCTGCGGCGTACTGCGCCGCGGCCTCGGCAAGTTGCCGCTGCGCTTGCTCGCCGGCGGGCGAGCCTGCTTGCTGGGGGGCGGCGGCCGTCGCCGCTTGGGCGCTGCGCAGTTGTTCGCGTGACCGATGCTGCTCGACGGCCGCTTGTTGCATCGCCTGCCGCTGGTCGTCGGCGAGCGCCGATTCGCCCGTTGCGGTGCGATGCATCTGCTGGCGAACCTGTTTGGCGAGCCGATTTAACTGCTCGGCCGCGGCGGCGGCTTGTTGTTGAAGGGTGTCCTTCTGTTCGGCGGAAGCGTCGCCTTGTTGGGCGGCGGTCGCGGCGGCTTGCTGCAACTGTCCGCCGAGTTGCTCGACGGCGTCGCCCGCGGCGCGCAGTTCGTCGGCTAATTGCGGTGCGTCTCGCTGGAGCGATTCGGCCAGATGCTGGGACATATTGCGGATGGTCTGTTGCTGTTGCGCATCGCGGTTCAGCATCGGCGCATCCCACGATGCGGCGGCGGGCCGATCGGCGATCTGCTGTTCGGCCGCCGTGGCGCGATCGAGCGCGTCGGCGGCGCGGGAAAGTTCGCCGAACCGGGCGGCGGCGGCTTCTTGGCGGGATGCTTCCGCCATTTGCTCGGCCGCTTGCTGGGCGGCGGCCAGGTTTTCGCCCGCGGCTTGGTTCTTGCGGGCCGCCTCGGCCGGGGCCGCTTGGGCTGCCTCGGCGGCGGCTTGCTCCGCTTGCCGCAGCGCCTCGTCCAGCGGGGGCCGCCAATCTCGGGCGCCGCCAACCTTGTTGAGCTTGTCGGCGAGAAACTCCTGTGCTTCGGCGACGGCGGCCGGATCGTCCGGGTTCTCCCTTGCGACTTGCTGCGGGAGTTCGGCCAGCCGAGCCAGATAATCGGCCAACTTCTCGGCGTCGGCTGCCGCCTGTTGGAGTTGCTGGCTGCTTTGCGATTCGCCTGCCGTCCCCTGCGACGGTTCGCCAGCGGCGCCCTCCGGCAGCGCTTCGGCGAGGTCGCGCATGGCGGCCAAGGCCGCGGCTTGTTCCTCGGCAGCGGTTGTGGTGTTGCGCTGGAAGAGAGCGTCGGCTGCCGCTTCGCTCCGTTCGACGGCGCGCTGCGACGCCGCTTGCAGTTCGGCGTCATCCGGTAGGTCAGCGCGCACTTGCTTCATTTCCGCGGCCAACTCGGCCTGCTCGCGAGTGGCTGCTTCGGCCGCTTGGTCATTCGGCAGTCCCCCGCCGACACGCGCCCGCAGTTCTTGTTGTCGCGCGATCAGGCCGTTCAGTGTGTCAGCCAGGGGGTCGGGTCGGGCGGCGGCTTGCTCCGGTAGATTGGCTTCGGCGGCGGACAACGCCCGCCGCAACGCCTGCTCGGCCTGTCGCTGATGAGCCAACGACGGCTCGGCGCCGCCCAGTTCCAGCGCGGCGGCGGCGGCGGTCATGGATTCGTCGAGCCGCGACTGCCGCCAAGCGGTGAGCATCTCATTGGCGGTCTCGGACAGTTCGATGTTCTGCCGGCTGGTTTCCTCCAAGCGGGTGCGCAAGGCGTCGGCCAACGTGGCGACTGCCCGCTGCTGGTCCGCCAGTTCGATGGCCCGCAATTCCCGATCGACGCCGCCCAGCCGGGCGGCTTGTTCGGTTCGCGCGATCAATTGCTCTTGCGCGGCGTGTACCTGCTTGGCGTCGGCGGCGAGATTGAGCGCGGCGAGGCGAAGTTGCAGCAGACGTCGTTGGGCGATAAGGTCGGCGAGTATCCGCCGGGCCGCCGTCGCGGCCTGTTGACGCAGTCCCGCGCGGGCGTCTCCCTCGGCGGCTTCCGCCTCGGCGAGCAGGGCGACGACTTCGCTCATCGGGCCTTCGACCAGCGCGTCGAGTTGGTCGCGCATGCGGCGAACCTCGCCATGGATCGGCGCGGTTTGCAGATTATTTTCGTCCAAGTGCCGCAACTGCAAGTCGAGAACATCGGCGACCAACTGCCGAGTTAGCCGCCGCGCCGTCTGCTGCGAGGCGACGTCCTGCGCCACGACGCCTGCGGTCCCTATGACTAACAAGCCGAGGATGGCAAGTAATAATAGTCGGAAGGAGGTTCCATGCCTGTCCCATTCTCGCAACGTCATGAATCTGCTCCCACGCCCAATTGTCGGTTGATGATGTCTTCCAGGTTTTCGAGCGCCGCGCGGTCCAATTCACGAACCGCTTGCATGACTGCTTCCATCTCGGCCACCTCCAGCACGATCGCCGGGCTGTGGACCGGCTCCCCTGCCCCGCCGTGCCGCACGTCGCTGGCGACGACGACAACCTCAATCCGGTCGCCCACTTGGAGATTCCACGGCGCTAAGTCGAGTGCATGGGAACCGGTTGCTTTGCGGCGGTCGGCGCCGGCATTCAGCGGTTGAGGAATCACCTTCACCTCGCCGGCTCCTTCGCCGTTGCGTTGTATTGTGGCATGGATCGCAATGGAACCCAACTGGAATTCGTCGGTGGCAGTGAACTCCACGACCGGTCGAGCCGTGGGGAGCACCTTTCGCAGCAGCGCGCTCGCCTCGACCTGGGGCGGCCGGTCTCGCAAAAGTCCCACGCGAGCCGCCAACGGGTTGGCCGGCGGCAAGTCGTCCTGATCGCGCACCTCAAAGGTAATCTCCACCGGCTGATCGACGGCTTGCAAGGCGGCCGGCGGCTCGATGAACTGCCAGCGGCGATCAGCGCCGTCGGTTGCCCGCAGGCGATGTTCATTATCGTTTATCCGCGCCGTGACTTCCGCCAGCGGCTTATCGATCGCGACCACTTGGAAGTCTACCATACTGCCGGGCGGCACGTTGAAGAATTGGAGCGAGTC
>JBBDLY010000482.1:0-6507 GCA_040878585.1 Pirellulales bacterium | reverse complement strand
ACGCCGACAACGACCTCCTCGCCGACGAGGACGTCCGCGGCGTAGGGAGGCTGCGAAAGCTCTCGCCCGTTGACGCTTACCGTGAAAATCGTGGTATCGCGCGGATAGTAAACCTCGGCCAGCAATAGCCGACGAGGAAAGATGGTGGTCGCCTCGGGTACCGTCAGGCAGATGCCGGCGACCAGACCGACCGCCAGCACCGCCGCGGCGAACCGACGCAGCAGCTTGCCGGCCGTGCCGTCGCTAGGGGGCTGCGAGCGCGATGGGGCCACTTCCACCGCCTCGATCACCGCTTGTTGCAAGGCGGGCGAGCCGAGTTGTGCCGCGCGGGCGGAGTCGAACTGCAGCGCTGCGACCAAATCGCGATCCCACGCGCCGTTGCGTTCCAGCAGCAGCGCGATATCGATCTCATCCTCACGCTGCCGCAGCAGCGGCAGCGCGTAGGTCTGCCAGGCCCAATAAACGGCGACCGCGGCCGAGGCCATCGAGACGATTCGTTGCAAGCGGCTCATCTCGAAAGAGCGGTCGAGCAGAAACAGCACCAACAGCGCAACGGCGGAGGCGGCCGTTAGTGCCGCTGCCGCGGCGCAACTGCGGGTGAGAAATCTGCGGCGCGCGATAGAGCGAAGCCGTCGCCGCAATGTGTCCAAACTGGTCATGGTGCGCCTGCTCCCCGGCGCACCGCCCATTCAAGTAGCAGCAGTGAGATGATTGCGCCGAACAGGAACCAATTGTTCCACAGCGGCAGCGACTCGTAGCGTGATTCGCTGGAGGTCGGCAGTTCAATCGCATCGATCAGTGCGTTCGCATCGGCGAACCGCGCCGACTTGCCGCCGGTGATCTCCGCCAATTGCCGCATCAATTGCAGATTGAGCGTGGGATTAACGAATTCCAACGACAGCTCGGAGACGGTAAACGTCGTCTCGACTAACTGCCCCGTTACGGGATCGCGAACCTGAAGCCGGTACTCACCGGGATCGGCGATATTGAGCCGGGCGACGAACTCGCCGGGACGGTCGTCGCGCTCTTGCGGCAAGGTAAACTCCCTTGCTTGGGCTGCGGTGCCGGCAGCAGCCGGTCGCAGCGTCGCGGTCAGCGCGCCGGCGGGAAGTTGATCCGCGGCGAGCGGTTCGAAATTGTCATCGAACGCGGAAACCGAAATCGTGACCGCCTCTTCCAGATCGTACCGCGGCCGGTCGGTACGCAGGACAAACCGCTTCTGGCTGCCGGAGCCGCGCTTGAGACCGAGATAATGGATCATCTGGCCCCAGAAGCGGCGATAGTATTCCTCGCCGTAGATGCGGCGGATTCGCCACATTTCGTCGAAGGCGATGTAGATTACCTGCCCGCGGCCGTAGCGGCGGATGACGATTAACGGTTGCGGTGTGCCGTCGATGCAGGTGTCGGTCGGGTGCTCCGCCAGTACTTCGGCCACTTGCCGTTTCACGCGCTGCACCGGCTGATACCACGGCAACTCTCCCAGGTTGGCCCAGCCTTCCGCGTTCGCCATCGGCGTGTCGCCGAGTTGCATGAAGTCGTAGCCGGCAGCCCGTTCGGTCAGTCGCGGACGGAACGCCGCGGTATCGCGCAGTTGACCGGCAGGCAACGGTTCCACCGGCAGCAAGTCTGCCAGCTCGGTGCCGAGCAACGCGCTAGGCCCATATTGCGGGCCGGCGATCACGACCAGCCCACCACCGAATGTGCCGACGAATTCCTTGGTCATGTCGCAAAACCTGGGCGAGAGACTTTCGCCAGGCATGTCTTCCAAGAAGATGACGTCGTTGGCGAAGAAATCCTTGCGAGCCGGCGCCAGCGTTTTCACAAACAGCGGATTCGCCTGCCGCACGGCTGGATCGGACGACTGCAAGTAAGTGCGAAACCCGCGCAAGCCGACCAACTCGTCGCGATGAAATACCTCCTTAATGAATCGCCACTCCCAGGTCGGCTGATGCGTGACGTAGTAGAGTCGTAGAAAGGTATCGCTGACATAAACATCCCGCCGAGCCGTATTGTTGTCCGAGACGGTCTCTTCGGCGAGCGGCTCGACCTCGACGATGTACTCGAACTCGCCCGTTTGTTCCGGCACGACGTCGAAGCGGGCGATTTCCGCCGATTGGCTGAGCGTTATTTCGCGAGTCTCCACAAGTTGCGGCTCCGCATCGGTCCCGAGTTCTCTCCGGCGGAGATGCACCGTGGCGGTGCGTCCGACGAGTTGCTCACCCCGGAGCAGCACTTCCACGCTGGATCGCTCTTCCACCCGCATGACGGGCGGGGCGATAAGGTCGACGGCCAGATCGACCATCGCCTCGGCGCCGATGCCGGCGGTGTAGATCGGTCCGCCGAATCGCGCCGCGGGCGAACCCTCGCCGCCGGCGGTGGGCGCCAGTCCGGCGTTTTGACCGAAGTCGCCAACCATCAGCAGACCGTGCGGAATCGAACGCCGGGTGCGTTCCGACAACTGCACCAACGCCTCACCGAGCGGCGTGAGTTCCCCCTCGGTCGATAATTGATCGGCCAGACTGCCGGCGAACTCCTCCCCCGAGGCGACGTCTCCGGTAAGCAGTGGTTGGATTCTTCCGCCGACGCCGAGTTCAAACGCCTCGACGCGAAACCGTTCGTGGAGCTGAGCAATCAGGTTGTCCGGCTGACGCAGCAAGCCCTGCACATATTGTTGCCGCGAGGGGCGCTCGCCATCCTCGGGATAGACGCCGGTCGCCTCGCGGAGCGCTTCGACCTCGTCGGCTGAAAGTTCATCTTCCAAGGCCCTGCTCCCGGTACCGTCGAACAGCACGTACAACACCGGCGCCACCGACTGCACGTACTGTAATCGCAAGACCGGCTCGGCGAGCAGCAGCAGCAGCAAGCAAAGCGAGGCGGCGCGAAATACCCCCAGCACCGGCCGCAGCCTGGGGGCGATTTGGTACTGCGTGCGAGAGTAAAAGGTGCTTGCCAGCCCGATCGCCACGACGCAGAGAAACAGCAACCAGAACGGTCCATCGCTCGCCCAAGCCGCGGCGAATTCGATCGATTGCGACTGTACCGATTTCAGGTTCTCGGCGCCGGCGGCGCGGGCCAGCCAATCTTGAAAGTTCATGCGCCCTGCTCCTCTCCTCTGACCGTTGGCAATGCGAGCAACGCCAGTTCCGCCAGTAGCAAGGCGATCATCGCCAGGGCGAACCACCGCCACCAGCGATGCGGCGCCGCACTGCCGGCGGTCGCTTCGATCTGGTTAAGGCTTGTTACCAGTTCAATCGGCAGTCCTTGCCAGTGTTCGGCGAGTTGTTCGGGCGAGAGTTCACGGAGATCGGATTCCCCGGCCGGTCCGTTGACGACGGCCTGGGCAATCGACGCCGCAGACGCCTCGTCGGTCATGCCCTCCGGTGCGAATACCGAGACGACCCCGCGCACGGTCTGGGGAGGAACAGTAATGGAACGGCCGGTGCGGGCGAGCGGAATGGTTTCGCCGCTGGGAAGCGTCACGTCGTAATGCGATTCCAACACGGTGCCGGAAAGGGGAATATCCAACGACGTCATCGTCGGCCAGTTGCGATCCGGCAGCGTGCCGCGGAGCAGCATGTCGAATAGGTGCTCCAGGAACACCAGGCCGTTGCCCAAGGCCATGGTGTTCCATTCGGGAAACAGCCCGCTGGTCATCCACCAGATGCGCCCCTCGCCGAGTGACTGTTGCACCAGCAGCGGCGTGCCGTCGTCAAATCGGGCCAGTATATGGAGCCGTTCGGCGGGAGCGTCGACCGTTGCCTGATTTTCCGCCGGCGAGGGAAACTCCATTACCGCAGTGCGGAAGAATACAGGTTGCTGCAGCAACTGGGCCACTTGCCGTGCAGATAGCCCAGGCAGCGCGGCCAACTCGTCGCTGAGCGAGGCGACATCGATACGGCGCACCTCCAGCGGACCGGACGCCGCCTCGGGCAACGTGCCGCGAAGTTCCACCAGCCGGGCTTCCGCCGGAAGCAGTCCACGCCAGCCGGCGGGTGCGAAGTCACCGCCGGCGGCAATCCACAGCATACCGCCGCTGCGCACGTATTCTTGTAAAGCGTCCGCGACAGGTGCTGGATCGGCCACACCGGCGACGACCACCAGTTGAGCATCCTGCAGGGCGGACGCATCGACCTGATCGATCGCCAGATGTCGCACGTCGAACAGTTGGTTCTCGCCCAACGGGTTGCGCGTAGCGACAAGACGCCGTAGTGGATAGGTTTCGCCGTAGCGATTCGTGCCGGAGTCTTCTCGCGGGCCAAACTGATCGATTAACACGACTCTCATGTTCTCCCGCAACGGCGCCCAGTGGTGTCGCACATCGTCGTAAGGCAGGTCGTCCGCGGCAAGCCGTAGTTCAAGCAGAGCGTGATCTCGATCGGCCGGTCCTGACGACTCGGGAACCGTGAATGCGAACGGAACCGAGGTCGTCTGGTTGGCGGCCAGATCGACGACCCTTGAAGCGACGTCGGTCCCGTCGATCCGCAAATTTAATTGTGCGGATCGTCGTGGCGAGTCGCCCCAGTGGGCTATTTCGGCGGTGAGATGTGCTGCGCCGCCGGGAGTCAGCGCCGGCTCGCGGAGTTGGATGGCCGTTGCCGCGCTGTTCGTCGGCGCGGCCGTGCCCGCGGCGATCCAGTAGAGCGGTTGTTCGCCGCGCCATGCCTTGAGCGCCTCCGGCGAAAAGTTTCGCGCCTGGCGATCACCAATCACCATCGCGACCTGCGGCCAGTCGGGCAGCAGTTCGTGGCTGCGCACGATTCGCTCTTCAAGTTGCGTGATGTCGAGCGCATCGTCAGCCGGCTCGATTCTGGCGAGTGCCTCGCGGAACTCGTCGAGCGAGCTGCCCGCAGAGAGCAAATGATTGTTCTCTGGGGCGCAAAGCTGCACCAAGGTAAAACGGCTGCCTGCGGCAAACCGCTCGGCCGCGGCGGTTGCCTCGCTCTTGGCTTGATCGAGTCTCGTGCCGGTCGCCGACAGTTGGGCCATGCTCAGGCTGTTGTCGAGCAAAAAGATCGCATGCACCGGTACGTTGCCCGCTTCGCCTGCTTGTTCCGATGTGGTCCTGGGATCGGCCAATGCCAAGCCAAGCAACAGCACGCACAGGCACCGCAGCAGCATCAACAACAGGTCGCGCCATCGCAGCCAGCGTCGGCGTTTGGTGATCGCTTGCTGCAAGAAGTCCATGGCGGCCCATTCGAGCGTGCGGGGCCGCTGCCGCTGCCATAGATGGACTGCTGCCACCACAGCGGCCGCCAAGCCGCCTGCGATTACGAAGTTGAAAGCGGAGAAGGTAAACATCATTCACGAATTGTTAGACCGCACACGAATACCGAAAGGTGTTAGTGCGGCAATTCTGGCTATATTCCCGATTGGTCGTCGATACCGACTTTTCCAATTCGAAAGCGGAAGGTCAAAAATGATTGTCGTACTTTAGCGTTTCACAAACTCCCTGATGCGGCCTTCTTGCAGGATGGGCAAGTATCGGTTCGGAATCGCCAGCACGAAACAAGCTACGGCCGTGGCGTACAGTTGGCCCTCGGCGCCTTGCAGATATTTCGTGGCTTGCCAGGAGCCGTCGACTGCGGGATCGTTCTCGTCGCGTTGCTGGGAACGCACCACCTCGTCGCGAAGCCGCGGAAAAACCTGCCGCCAGGCGTCGCCCCCCGCCTGGTACATCGCCTGTCCCACGTAGTACATGGTATACGGATCGAACGGCATCGAGCCGCTGCCCGGCAGCACCGGTTTGACGCCGCGCACACTGCGAACAAGATAGCCGATGTTGTTGGGAATCCGCCAATCGTCGTACTGGCCGAACTCCTGCAGGCAAACGACGCCGGCGGCGGCCATGGCCGGGTTCCCTTCACGGCGGCCATCGTAACTAAAGATGCCAGGGCCTTGCCGCTGCAATTCCTCGGGACCGGCGAACTTGGGATTCGGCCGATAGTGCTGCCGCACGTTGGCGATCGCCAGATTGATCACCCTGGGGGAAACCTCCAGGCCGCTGTCGAGCGCCGTCCGCAGCGCCTTGGCCTGCATCACCGAGAGGCTGAGATCGTGACCCTTTGGTTTCGCCTCGGCGACGTAATCCCAGCCGCCGTCGTCGCACTGGGTTTCCTCGATCAGCCGCAATGCCCGACGGAAGACGCCCTGCAAACGATCGTCGGCCATCATGCCGTAGGCTTGTCCCAATACGAAGGTGGCCAAGCCGTGGTTGTACATGTCCCGCCGCTGGTGGGCGATGTTGAGCAGCCCGTCAGGCCGCGCTGAGCGCATGATGTGTTCCAGCGCGCGTTGGGGGACCTTGCCCAGCGATCCGCGCCCCGGCAAATGCCCGGCAGCCAGAAACGCCAGCGACCCCAGCGCAACCAGCCCCAGGTCGGCACTGCCCCAGTTGCCGTTCGGCCCTTGCGAGCGGGCCAGCCACGCCAGCCCGCGCGACAAGGCGACCTGACTCTGCGGCGTCACCTCCCACGGGCCGGCGGCGCAAGCCCGATCGGCCAGCAGCCA
>JBBDLY010000481.1:0-2040 GCA_040878585.1 Pirellulales bacterium | reverse complement strand
CGGTTGAGATGGCGCCGACGTCTTCCAGTTGCACCGGCCGCGGCAACAGGAACAAGCCGGACGAGTGCTTGGTCAGCGACCGCTTGAGCAACGTGAAGTCCATGCGCGTGGCATTTTGTGCTACATCGACGAGCGTGTAGTCGGGAATGGTGTCGAGAAACACGTCGGCGTCCCCCAACGATAAGTCGAGGTCGACCAGCACCACCGAGTTGCTCTCGTCGGCCGCCAACGCACAGCCGAGATTGACCGACAGGCTGGTGGTGCCGACGCCGCCGGTCGAACCGGCGACCGCGATCACCGTCGAGCTGCGAGGTTTGCTTTCTCCCACCGCCACCGAGCGATTACCGATTCGCTGCAAGGCGTCGACTAGGTCGGGGAGCTTGACCGGCTGAGACAGGAACTCCTTGGCGCCGGACCGCATCGCCCTAAGGATCAAGTTGCCGTCGGTCGACGAGCTGAGCACGAGAATGCTGCACTGGGGCGCCGATTGATGCAGTTCCGCCACCAGCTCCAGTCCCCGCTCGGGATCGGCGTCGAGCGAGACGACGCCAATGTCGGGCTTGGTCTGCGAAACGACGTCGGTGAAGAACTCGTAGCGCGAACATTCGGCCTCGAGCCACACCTGGTCCATCCCCAGCAACAACGTCTTCAGCGCTTCGCGCGTGACGTCCTTGGGATCGACGATCGCCAGTCGTAATACATTCTTCATTTCGAAGTTGCCAAATACCCGGTTCCATTTGGCGGCCCGTCGACGGATCGTGCCATCGCGGCCGACGCCGTATTCGCACGACCCGCACTAACGTTCCACATCGTATCCAATCGGTCCGATGAACCCCGGCTCGCCGCCGCTGGGCGCGGCCGTTCGCGGCGCGGTCGTTCGCGGCGCGGGCCGAGTCGAAGCGGCTCGCGACGACACGTTCGACGCGACCGCCGGCGAAGCCTGCATTCTCTGCGCTGGTTGCATAGTCGGAGTCCCCCGGTTCGCCTGCGGATCGGTAAGCATCGGCTGTCCGTCGGGTTGAATCAGCACACCGCGCGGAACGTCCTCATTCGGATAGACGGCCGAGCCGGGCTGTCCCGATGGAACGCCTTGGCAATTCGGCCCGCCCAGGCAGCCCGGCGTACCACAGCAGGGCACTTCGATGTGGCCGCGGTAGTACAGGTCGACGTCGTTGGGGCTGCATGTATCCAGACCGGGACGCGCCGCCGGGAACTCATGCTTGTCCAGGGGCGCGACCAGTTCCGGCGTCACGATGATCAACAGTTCGATCTCGTTTTTCTCCTCGGTCACGCGGCGAAATCCGGCGCCGACCCACGGCAAGTCGCTCAGCCAAGGCACACCCGAGTGCCGAGCCTCCACCCGGGTTTGTACCAGCCCGGCCAAGGCCAGCGTCTGTCCGGCTTGCATCTCGACGGCCGTATCGACCTCGCGGACCCGAAAGCCCGGCACGGTGGTATTGTTAATGGTCACGCCGCGGGAGGAGTCAAGTTCGCTCACCCGCGGGCGGACTTCCAGGCGAATGCGTCCGTTGCCCAGTACGATGGGGACGAAGTCGACTTGCGTTCCGTAGCGCTTGTATTCAATCGAGACCGTGCCCAAGCTCTGCGGCACGAGGATCGGGATTTCACCGCCGGAGTTGAAATAGGCCGGCCGGCCGCTGACGGTCACCAGCTTGGGTTCGGCAAGCACCTTGGCCAGGTCGTTTCGTTTCAGCGCCTCGATGAAGCCGAAGAACTTGTTGTCGCCGTTGACGATGCCGAACCGGACGGTATCGCCGCCGACGCCGGTCGCCGTGCCGGCCGAAGCCGCGGCGGCGTTGATCAGCCCGCCGACGCTGGACACGACAAAATCCGAGCCGTTGGTCCAGGCCCAGTCGACTCCCAAAGTCCGCAGCTTGGTCCGCGAGACTTCCATCACCTGCACGTCCAGCCGCACTTGCTGCACGCCGCTGATCGAGATGTTGTTGTGAACCTTGGGGTATTTGTCCTGCGCGATGGCGATGATGCGGCTGACTTGTTGCGGATCGTCGACGTAACCGC
>JBBDLY010000480.1:0-2042 GCA_040878585.1 Pirellulales bacterium | reverse complement strand
TCCTTCGATGGTGTGAACGTAGGGCAGGCTCTCTGGGGCGACGTGGTTTACCGCCATCTCCAAATCGCGGGGTACGTCGGGGTCGGCGTTTTCGTTTATCGACAGCGAAGCCGACGTATGCCGGATGAACACCTGCATCAGGCCGACGCGGTAGCTGGCAAGATCCTCCGCCGCTGCCACAATGCGGTCGGTGATCAAGTGAAACCCGCGGCTGGCCGGGGGAAGTTCGAGTTGATATTGAGAGAAACAGGTAGCCAAGATGCACGTTCCCAAAAAAAATCGATTCACCAACCTCTGCCACGTCGCTTTGCGAACAGCAGTTCGGTGACTATCGATTGTGACAGATTAGGTTGACTCTGACGAATCGAATTGCAGTCGAAAGTGCGTAAGTTGTTTATTCTCGTGCCAACTGGTCCGACCACTTGTTGGCGGCAGGAACGGCTCGGGCGCAGCGGCCTTGTCCGGTCGGACCAATGCATCGGCAACCTGAATGTACAATTGAAGTTAAATGCTTGACTTCGCGGCGGAGGCGGCGATAATACATTCCTTACCGTTGGTAGCGCGAGCCTGGGGAACGAAGTAATTCGAGCATTCGTCGTCGTCCGACAGCATGTTGGACGACGAAGTCTGTTTGCTCCGCTTAGTGTTGGTTGTACGCAATGACTGCCGTCTCCGCACACCGCCAGCAGTTGAAGCGACGGGTCTAGAAGATAGTGAGAAAATAAAGAGGATACAACCATGCGAAACGTATTTGAAGCCATCTCGAAGTTTGGTCACGACGAAGATTTCTCGCCTTTGGAGACGGAGGCGTTCGAGTCGACGGCCGCGCCGGCCGGTTCGCGCGAGAAGCTGGAGATTTTGGCCGAGCGGGTCAAAAAGGGACAGCCCCTGTGGCACCAGGAAGATCGCCCTGACTACAGCGGATTGACCGGCATCGTTCGCCCGCGCGAATAGAATATCCGCCGCGTGAGTGAAAGATTGTAAACGACTTGTCCGCGCCGTTTTGCTGCGCGGACGCGAAAAGTAAAAGGGGGCTCGGCCGCATGCTTGGCCGAACCCCCTTTTTGCTGGCGGTTATGCAATTTCTTAGGCGGCTTTGATCGTGACTTCGACGGGGCCGGTCACAACGGCGGGCGGATTCACGTCTAGTTCCTCGCGCAGAACCAAAATATCGGCCGGCGCTTCGATGCCCAACCGCACCTTGTCGCCGCTGACGCGAACCACCGTCAAGATGATGGACTCTCCCAGGCGAATTCGTTCACTCTCTTTTCTCGACAAGACCAGCATTCCACAGCCTCCGTGCGCAGGGATGAATGATTTGTAATGTAGGGGATGATAACGTGCGGTCGGTTCTTTTCGCGGCGAGTCGGCGGTTTGGCCGTTGTTCGCCGGGCGAGAATCTCTCGGCTTCGACTTGCCGCGGTTAAGGTACGTGGCGACCGCGACGGAACCGGATCGGCCGCTTAGGCGGCTCGAGCCAAGGCGGGCCGGTGTCGCAACTTGATTCTCAGGTAACGTTCCCCGGTGGAACTGTAGAACAAAATGGTGTTGGTTTCGGTCTCCCAGATCGCGGAAAACTTCACCAACCGCGGGCCATGGACGCAAAAGAAGATTCCGCACGGCTGACCCCGCCGCAGCAAAATCCGTTCAGTCATCTGAAAGGCGTTGATCTCCAGTTCTTCGTGAGAGCAAATGGTTTGATTGATGTACTCGCGTAATTCGCAGAGAGATTGAATCCGTTCGGAAACATCCGTCATTGGGAATCGCTACTCCTGGTTGTCACACAAGATGCCCACACAAGCGGCGAATTTAGAAAAATTCGGGGCATTCTGCGTGTTGCGGGAATTGGGATGAATGTCAACAAAAGATGCTATCGGCAATTTGGGTGATATGGGTTCTGTTTGATTCGCACGAAATTCACAAACAGTTCCTCGCAGCCCGAATACGGCTGTTACGGAGGCAGCGCAAAGCTTGCCGGTGGGGAGGTTTGAGGTTTGAGGTTTGAGGTTTGAGGTTTGAGGTTTGAGGTTTGAGGTTTGAGG
>JBBDLY010000479.1:0-2045 GCA_040878585.1 Pirellulales bacterium | reverse complement strand
CTTTTTCACGAACGTTGATCAATACGAACCACATCAAGCTGCAGATGAGATGGCAGTTGGATAACGACAATAATCTCGTGATTACGCGAAGCACCACATGGAAGGAACTTCAAAAGGAGAACCGGGTGTTGGCTGATATCTGCAAGACGTTTTTTGAGATACCTTTGGCGAGCACTTCTACTGATCCTTGTGGTCCGATTCATCAAACGGATAGTGACTGAATAGCATTTCTTGTAACACTTCAGCAGACTGAATTACGATGGCCTTCCAAGGCCGTCGCGACCGAACAGGAACGGCAGAACGGCCTTGGAAGGCCATTCTACGGGCAATCTGCCAAGCGGCCGAAGTGTTACGATTTTTTTTCCTCGCCCGGCCCAGGGAACCGGGCTACGAGTTGCGCCTACACCACAACCCGCTTCCAGCCGCCTTGCAAGAACCGCCACGCGACCAGCACGCAGCGGACGAAGATGTCGATCATCATCGCATACCACGCCCCGAGGATGCCGTAGTCGAACCACTCGGGCTGGCCGAACAGATACCAGTCTTCGCGCGTCAACAGATATGCCAACGGAATGCGAACCGCCAGTAGGCCGATCAGCGTGAACAGCAGCGGCCAGCGGGTGTCGCCCGCGCCGCGGAGTGCGCCGGCTAGGATCATGGTGACCGCCAGCGGCACCATGCCGAAGGCGGCGATCTGCAAGAGCTGGCCCGCCTGCTGGGCGACCGCTTCCTGCGAATCGTCTAAGAACCAGCCGACGAGTTGACTGCCGAAGAAGAAGAACATCACGCCGGCGGCGCCCATGATGCCCGCGCCGATCGCCAGCGCCTGCATCACGCTGCGGCCGGCCCGTTGTGGATCGCCGGCGCCGAGGTACTGTCCGGCCAGCGTCGCGCTGGCCATGGCGAAGGCGGCACCGGGCAGGAAGGCCAGCGACTCCACCCGAATCGCGCCGCCGTGCGCGGCCGCCGCGAAATCGCCCAACTGGTAGATCAGGCTCAAGAACCACAAGTGGCAGCCGATCACGACCACGGTGTCAGTGCCGCCGGGGATGCTAATCCGCAGGATGCGGCGGATCAGGTCGCGGTCGGGCGTCAACTCCCGCAGCCGCAGCTTCAGACCGTCACGTCCGCGAATCAGCAGGCCGATGACGATCGCCGCGCCGCAGACATAGCCGGCCGAAGTGCCCAGGGCCAACCCGTCCCAGCCGAGATTCGGAAAGATGCCGTAGCCGGTGACCAGCGCCGCACTGACGAGGATGTTGACGACGTTGACGATCGTCATCACGACGAACACGACCACCATGTCGCCGGCGCCGCGGAGACAGGCGATGCCGATCCGCGTGAGCATGATGGCGGTCAGCGCGGGCAGCACCAGATAGAGATAGCGCTCGGCCAAGTCGGCCGTCTCTCCTTCGAGTTGAATCAGGCGGACGAACAGCGGCGCTGTGAGCAGTGCGACCGTCATCACGATCAGCGACCAGATCGTCCCCAGCAGCATCGCCTGGTTGGTCACCCGCCGGGCGTTGGCGCGGTCGCCTGCGCCGACGAAGCGGGCGACCATGGCGGTAGCGCCGATGCCGACGAACTCCGCCGCGCCTCCTAAGAACCACAGACAATAGGCCATCAGCGTGATGGCGGCCAACTCCTCCTGACGGCTGAGAAAGTGCCCGGTCAGCCAGAAGTCGACCAGCATCACCAACGCACCGAGCAACTGCTCGGCCAACACCGGCATGGCAAGTTGAAACACGCGCCGCAGCGTGGAGGAATGCGGCGGCGGTGCGGGCGGGTGCTGGTGCAAGGAAGGTGTCGCTGACTTCTGATTGCTGATTGCAGTGGAAAATTAAATCGACGCAGGGGATCGCAACGGCAACATCAGCCGCACCGCGCTAGCGGCCGGTTTTTTGGCGCTAATCGGGGGCTAGCGCCCTGGCGGCTGATGTTGGATGCCGATTTTTTTCACAGCCTCTGACCGCTGATCGCAGCCGTAAGTCCGAATTGTAGGCGCGTCCCGCGCAGAAAAAAACGGCCTGAAAGCGAAACTTGCT
>JBBDLY010000478.1:0-2063 GCA_040878585.1 Pirellulales bacterium | reverse complement strand
TAGCCAACGACGACGAACGCCATGACGACATGCCCCCATACGGCGGCTTGAAAACCGGCATGGCCCGCTCCCGCGGCGACGTGCCGAAGCTGCGCTCCCAACACCAACTGCAGATAGGCCAATAGGGTTAGTACGACGGCGCCTCCTTGCACCGTGCCGGCGCCCGCCAGATGCGCGGCCGGCCGCGCCTGCCGCCACCACCGCGAGGTAACGCAGGCGATCGCTACGCAAACAGCGAAAAACAGAGGCCCCAGGCAGCCATGCAGCTTGGCCAACAGCACATCGTCCATCAGAACCCGCATTCCGCCCAGCACTCCTTGGCCGCAGACCAACAGCAGCGCTAGGGCGCCCAGCCACCGCACCCAGATTCGCGGCTCACGCAGGAGGAGCACCATTAGCAAGGCAATCGTAAGCAGTCCCACGAACGAGGCCAGCAGCCGATGCCCGTGTTCGATAAACAAATCCCAGGGACCGAACAACCAAGTTGTCCAGGGGTAGAGGAACATGTTGTAACCGTAGGTGGTCGGCCAATCGGGCACGGCCATGCCGGCCCCTTCGGTGGTGACCAGCGCGCCGACCCAGATCAATGGAAACGTCGCGCACACCAGCACCACGGCCAGCCGGTGCGGCCAGCAATTTTCGGCGTCTCGCGTTGTCACGGCGTTTTTCATCAAGCCCATCGCAGATAACAAATAATCAACAGTCCATTCGCAATGCTAATGCTGCTCCGCCTCGGGCCACTCCTCGGCCCCTTCCGGCGGCGGCTGCGTCTGAGGATAGAAATCGCTGTCGACTTCCGGCGAGCCGTATTCATACGGCCCGCGATAGACGATCGGCTGGAAGTCGAAGTTGCCGTGGCCGGGCGGGCTGGGGGCCATCCATTCCAGGCTGTTGGCGCCCCAGGGATTCCGACCGCAGGGCGTGCCGAAAAACATGCTGTAGAAAAAGTTGAACGCAAAGATCGCCTGCGCCGCGACCATGCCGATGGCGCAGTAGGTCATGAACTCGTTCATGGGCTGCAAATTGTGGAATGTGTCGTATTGATACGGATCGGCCAACCGCCGCGGAAAGCCGACAACGCCCAGAATATGCATCGGATAGAACGTACCATTGAGGAACAGGAACGTCAGCAGGAAGTGCAACTTGCCCAACGGCTCGTTCATCATGCGGCCGAACATCTTGGGGAACCAGAAATAGATCGCCCCGAACACCCCCATCGCCGTGCCGGCGAACAACACGTAATGGAAGTGAGCCACGATGAAGTACGTATCGTGGATGAAGATGTCGACCGGTGTGGCGGCCATGAAAATGCCGCTCAATCCGCCGATAATGAACATCGAGACAAACGACAAGGCAAACAGCATCGGCGTGGTGAACTCGATCCGGCCGCCCCAGATCGTTCCCAGCCAGTTGAACACCTTGATCGCGCTGGGCAAGGCGATCATGATCGTGGCGACCATGAACGTCATTCCCAAGTAAGGGTTCATGCCCGAGACGAACATGTGATGTCCCCACACGATGAACCCCAGCCCCGCAATGCCGGAAATGGAGTAAACCATCGGCTTGTAACCGAAAATCGGCTTTCGCGCGAAGCAGCTAATGATGTCGCTGACCATGCCCATCGCGGGCAAAATCATGATGTATACGGCCGGGTGGCTATAGAACCAAAACAGGTGCTGCCACAGCAGCGGCTGTCCGCCGCCGGCGGCCATCTCGGAATTGTTGACCGACAGTCCTTCGGGCAAAAAGAATCCCGTGCCGAACATCCGGTCGGACAATTGCATGAATCCCGCCGCAGTCAGCACAGGCAGCGCAAAGGCTTGCAGCACGGCGGTGATGAACATCGCCCAGATGGTCAACGGCAGGCGGAACATCGTCATGCCGGGGGCGCGCATCTGGATGATGGTGGTCATGTAGTTGACCGAGCCCATCATCGACGAGATGCCGACAAACGTAACTGCCAGCAGCCACAGAGTCTGCGCATTGCCGCTGCCGGGAGCGGCCGCCTCCACGACCGACAACGGAGGATAGCTCGTCCAACCCGCCGCAGCGCCGTTGCCGGG
>JBBDLY010000477.1:0-12293 GCA_040878585.1 Pirellulales bacterium | reverse complement strand
TCGCGCCGCGGTTGCACGGCGCGCACCTGATCGAGCGCCTGGCTGGTCAACTCGCGCAACAGCAGCGGCGAGGTATGGCCGACGGCTTGCCCATTGGATTCCAGCAGCAATTCGACCGTGGAACTCACGCGCTCCTCGAATTCCGGATGGTGCGCGTCGACGATCCGTGCAATGCGAGTCAGCGAAATAGGTCGGGCCAACGGCCGTACCAGATACCAGAGGATCGCCATCAACACGCAGCCTGCCGCCGCGCCGGTCACCAGCCACCGCGCGACGGGCGAAAGCAGAACGACGCTCGCGTCGATCGCCATCACCGCCAAGAGCACGGTAATCGACACCGCGATCACCATCAGCAGCCCCCGCGCCGCGAGCACCATCCGACGGCGTCGGATGACCTGACGCAACACCGCCAGCAAGGGCGCGGGTAGCGTGGCGGGCGATTCTCCATTGGCGTTCGTGGCCGTGCTCATGGTAACCCAGTCTTCTTTCTAAGTATCCATTCGGAAGTCAACAGGCAGGCGATCATGGCCAGCAACGGCCATGAATGCCATAACGGGTAACGATCTTCCTCGACAACCGGCTGAGACGCCGGTCCGAGATGCTCTAGCAGGCTCGCCGCGTCTCGCGGCGCAACGACCACGCCGCCGGTCGCTTCGGCCAATTGGTCGAGCGCAGCGCGATCGGCCGAGAGTTCGATCTTCTCCAACGACTGAATAGGCGCGACAACAAATTCAGTAGCGACTTCATTCGCCGCTGCCGCCACGTCCGGCGCCGAGTCGTCGTCCACGCTCAGTACGATGCGGTAAACTCCCTCCGCGGACTGCGGCTCGATCTCGGTTTCATACATGCCCGGCACTCCCGGCGACGGGGCCAACTTCTTACGTGCAATCACTGCATTGTTGTGGATGATGTCGATGGAGGCTCCCTCGGTCGCGAAGGGCGCGTTTGCCAAATCGGTAAGCCGGGCGCGGACCTGGATGGTTTCCTCCGGCTCGTAAACGTCCTGCGTCGTCCCGAGCCGGGCGACGTCATTGCCGGCGGCCAGCTTTTCCGTCGTGGCCCAGTTCATCACTTGCGCCCAGAAGCGATGGTGCCGCTTGTCGCCATCGCGATACCGCCAACGCCAGGTGCCGTCGAAATTGAGCATCAACACCTGACCAGCGCCGTAGGGCAGCACGGTAATCAATGCGTTTTCGTTGGCAAACGCCTGCCGCTCGTTCGCCAGCCGCTCCGCTTCCTCGGGGATGTCGCTGGTTTGGCGAAACAGCGGCGGCTCTTCCAGCGGCATCGCGAACGCCAACACCGTGGCGTTGGGTTTGGTTCCCTGTACGGGATAACGGAGCCAAAGTTCGGGCAAGCCCTCCCACACGGCGCGGTTCTCCGCCGGATCGTCGTCAAAGCGTGTAATAAGGTGCTGCTCTCCCTCGCCAGTCAGCTTGGCCAGCAAGCCTGGCTCTCTGGCGGAAGCGAGCGATCTGTTGGACTCGAATTCCACGGGTATCAACTCCGCCAGCGGCGAGTCCGCGTAGGCCCACGGCATGTGATTCTGCCCGGCGATGATAATCAGCCGCCCGCCCCGGTCGGCCACGAACGTCCTCAGCGCGGCGATTGTATCGGCGCCGAGCCGCTCGGGCGCCACGTCGCCGAGGATGACAGCGTCGAACCGCATCCACTCCTCCAACGAGTTGGGATAGGCGGTCGCCTCGGACTCCCCTTGCGCTCGTGCCGACGATGCAGGGACCACGGGGCGCTCCGCTGCGCCGGCAATCTCGTCCGGTTCGAGTAGCAGGTGTTGCAATCGGACCGATTTATCCCGCTCGGCGAACAATCGGCGGAGATAGCGAAACTCCCAGCGGGGACGTTCCTCGATGATGAACAGCCGGGTCGGATCGTCGGTCACTCGGACAAACACGTCTCGCGCGTTGTTCTCGATCACCGCCTCTCCTTCCTGCGCCTCGATGCGAACCTGGTAGCCAATCAGCCCCGGCTCGGTCGGCGTATCGCCCAACTCGATTCGCGTTTGAAACGATCGGCTGGGGACGGTCAGCGTTTGCTCGTCCACCGTCTCACCGTCACGGACCAGTTCGATCTTGGCCGAGCGGCCTGAGAAGCCGTCTAACTTGAGTTCCACGCCGAGGACGAATCGATCGTTCGCCTGGACCTGGGCGGGAGCAGCGATCGACAGGATGGCGGCGTCGGTGGCCAGGGCCGTGGAACCGATCATGACGGAGTTCACGCCGGCGGCGCGCGTCTCCGGCTGGCGAGCCGCGGTCAGGAAGGACTGCTTGGCGTTGTGGCGTCCGTCACTGAGAAGGACGATTCCGGAAAGCTTATTCCGCTCGACATCCGCTTGCACTCTTTCCAGTACCGTCGCGAAGTCGGTCGTCCCTCGTTCGGCAACCGGCAAGACCGAATCATTCCGCTGAGTGGCGGCCGCCGCCACGGCTTCGCCGGCAAACTGGTAGAACTGGACGACATACTTTTCCTGCAACGACTTCATCAAGCCCGCCTGCTTGCCGTCGACTCCCTCCAGGATTGCCGCCGCGACGTCGCGGCGCGATTTCGCGGTTGCCGCATCGACTTCTCGCCGCAGATCGTCGGCGAGCGCGGTGTAATCCGCTCGATCGAACGTAGCTTGGAACAGGCCCACCTGCTCGTTGAAGTCGGCCACCGCGGAGGCTGCTCGATCGATTTGCCGCGTCAGCGACTCGGCGCTTTCCGTCAGGTTGTCGACGTTCGTTCTTTCAGCGGACACTTGCACCTGCGTTAACTCGTCGACGGCGTTCTGCTCGAAGCCGGCGAGGGCGGCTTGCAGGCTCTGGGCGTCGTCCGCCGACACGTTGCGAATTGATAATGCCTGATGCAGCGTTTCGTGCTGCGACTGCACCACGTCGCTTGCTTCGCGGATGGCGGCGCGAAACGACTCAAGCCGCTCCGGTGCGTCTCGCCGCGCGTCGCCCGATCCGGTCGACAATCGGTCGAGCCAGGCCGCTTCGATGTCAAGTCGCCGTCGCACTTCGTCCAACGCCTGCCCCATGGCCATCGCGGGAAAGCGGTCGTCGATACGCCCGGGCAAGAACAGGCCGGCCAGATCGAGCTTCTCCGACTCGGTCGCTTGCGCGTCAACCAGATCCATCGACAACGAATCGTCCACCAGAACTGCCACCACCCGCTCGTCGATCAATGTCGTTTCCTTGGAGAAGGTCGGCTCCAGCAGCATGATCAGAACCGACGCCACGGCGAGCACGCGACAGATACCGGTCCACCGGCGAATATGCGCAGGCGCCGACTGACGTTCCAAGCGATAGAGCGCCGCCACGCCTTCAATAGCCAACGCGCCGCCGAACACAATCCAAGGCAGATCGGCCGAAGCGGCCAGCACCAGGAAACGTTCGAGCGAGCGAAAAGCCAGCAACAGCGCAACGGTCCCCACGCATGTACCGACGGCGAACCGCGCGATCCGTGTACTGCGCCGCGCAACGGGAACACGCCAATGCAGCAGTACCCAACCAACGATTGCGACCACGCTCGCCAAGATCAGCATGGGAGTGGAGAGCAAATCGGTGAAGCTGAATAGGTTCGAGAAATACGATGCCATGGCTAACCTTATCCGATCGTGACTTCACTGGGTGCATGCCTCGGATGTCGCGAGGCGGACGACTCCGACAACGATTCCCGCGGACGCGACAATCCCGCCGCGTGTCCGCCGCCGACGCGTCGTTGCACGGCAATCCAGCGGGCCAACGCAATTTCGGCGATCATCAGCAACAAGGCCGCCAAGGCCAGCGTCTTCCAGAACTGGTGTCCGGAAGTTTCACCGGTGAGTGCCGCTAGTAGCTCCTCCAGCGAGGATGCCGCCGAGATCGGCATGATCTCGCCCCCCGCCGCCAACTGATCGTCGGACAATACATCAAGCCGACTCTCTTGCGGGGAGGCGTGAACCACCAACGGCGCCGCGCCATCGAGCAACAGCCCGCCAAACGCCTCGTGCAACGCTTCGGGCAACTCGAGCCGGTAGAGTCCCGGCGACGCGAGCGGGCTGAAATCCGCCCGGACTTCGTCGGCCGTGACGGTCAACGCGGCTTCCGACTTGGAACCGTCGGGCGTCACCAGCACCGCGACGGATGGCGGCGGTTCGGTGGGTACACCATCCTCGCTCTTCCGAGGCCCGGAATCCAACGGCAGCGTTACCGATCGGGCGCCGGGCGCGTTGAACTCCAAGTTGTAGGAGGGGAGTTGCATCGCGTACTTGATCATTTCCTGGACGAAGGGCAAAAACGATTGCTTCGCCGGCAGATTGCCGCCGTCGCCGTCGAGAGACATGGCGGTCAGCAGTACCCGTCCCTTGCCCAATTTGCGTTCGACCAAGAGCGGCTCGCCCGTATCGAACGCCCCGCAGACGCGTACCGCACTGTCGCCACCGTGAGCCCGCAATCCCCAATAGGCTGTCAGACCAACGGCTGAAAAATCGGAATCGGGATTCGCGGCAAGCAGCTTCAAGGCCGGATGATCGAAGGAACTGATCGCGGGCCGCACACCGCCACCGACTGCCGGGGCGAGTCGTCGCGATTCCAGGCGTGCGGGCAGCAGCGGGCGGCTGTCGACGGCGCGCCATGCATTGTAGAATTCCGGATCGCCTCGGCCGCCCGGCGCGATCAGCAGGGCGCCCCCCTCGGCGACATACTCCGCCAGGTCCATCGCGACATTGCCCGGCAGCTTGGCGACGTCGGCCAACACGACCGCGCGATACTCGTGCAGGTTCTCAATGGTCGAGAGCTGCCAGGCGTCGACTATTGCCGGCTCAGCAAAAGCGCCGGCCGGCTCGGTCTGTCCCGGTGCATCGGCATCCGGGGTCAACGCCGCTTCAAGGTACGAAGTGGCGCGGTCTTGCCAACGGGTCGCCGAGTTGCCATTGACCAGCAGCACCGGCAGTTGGTTGAACACAGTCACCACGCGCTCGGCACGATTGTCCCAGGAGAGGTCGTCGGCGTAGGCGAGGTTCGCCGTTACGGTATGCAGGCCGCGCTGCTCGAAACGGTGACGAAAACGGACGGTCTCGGCGGCCCCCGGCTCCAACTTCCGCACCGTCCCCCGCAGCAACTCTTGGCCGCCGTCGATGCTCACTTCGATCTCGACCGGTTTCAATACCGCTTCCGTGCCCGTGTTGCGGATCAGCACGTCGATCGGCAGGTCTTGATCGGGCGCGGCGACGACGTCGGGGATGTTTACTTCAGCAACTTGCAGGTTGTTGACGCGCGCCGGCAGGGGCAGCTTTCGCACCAGCAGCAACGGCGTCGGCTGTAGTTCGCCGACCGCTTCGCGCAATATCTCCCAGTTCACCTCCCCGTCGGCCTCCCAACCGGCACTTTGGCCGTCGGTGATCAGCACGATCTTTTTGGCCGGGTTCGCGCCGCGAGTCAGCGTCTCGGCCGCCGCGAAGAGCGCGGAGGAGACGGTCATCGTGCCGCCGACCGGCGCGAGGTTCTCGAGCTTCTCTTTTATTTGCTCGCCGCGCGAGACCGGAGAGGCAATCACTTTCAGCGACCGATCGCCGGCAACCACGACCGACGCCGCGTCGCCGTGGCCAAGCGACTCGATGACGCGGCGCGCCTCGTCGACCGCGCGATCAAAATTCGCCACGCCGTCAACGGCGATCTGCATCGACTCGGAACCATCGATCACAATGGCGACGTCGCTGCCGCCGGAACGCGCCAACAGCGGCGACTCGGCCGGCTGCTCCACGACGATCAGCCCGACAGCGCCGACCAACAGCATGGTCCCTAACGCGAACAGGCCCCACCGCCAAGCTCGGTACGCGCCGAGCGCGGCGCCGGCGCCCAGCACCGCCACCCCGAGCAGCACCAGCGGGAGCGCCACGGGCCATGCCGCGCGCGAATCCGGCGGAAAGAACGGCAGCGCCATGGCCAGCGCAAGCAGCGCCAATGTCAGGCAGCGAACAATCAGCAGCAGCATCTGCTCGATCAGCATCTTGCGGTTGCGATGCACCGCCGACGCCGTCAAAAACTGCATCGCGCCCCACTCCATCCGCTTGGCGCGATGCTGCGTGAACAGGTGCAATGCGATCGGGATCAGCGCCGCCGCCAGGCCGCTTAGCATGATTGAGTTCGCGAACTGCATCGATCGATTTCCGTGCCTTCCCAATCCGCGGATTGCGTTATTGCCGACGATCCATTCGCTTGGCCAGATATTTGGCAAGCTCGATGTCGTACGATTCACGGGTGGTCATCGCAACATAATCGATCTCCATCTGCCCGCAGCCCACCTCAAGCCGATACAGGAACGTCGCGAGTCGATCAAGATACTCCGCCCGGATGGCGCGGGGATCGAGCACCAGATCGTCGCCCGGATTTTCCAATCCGTCGAAGACGGTCCACCGCGAGAAAGGGAACGTCCGCTCCTCCTCGGCCAATATGTGAAACAGCACGACTTCGTGCTTGCGATGCCGAAAGTGCTGCAGCGCTTGCAACAGCGGTTCGACCTCGTCGAGTAGATCACTAAAGATCAGCACCAGGCCGCGGCGGGGGATGCGTTCGGCGATCGTGTGGAACACAGTCGCCAGACTGGTTTCGCCATTCGGCTGGGCGGCGTGCATTTGCTCTAGTAGCACCCGCAGATGGGTCGGCCGGCTACGCGCCGGCACATAGGCCCGCGGCGACTCGTCGAACGACACAAACCCCACCGCGTCTTGCTGCTTGATCATCAGGTACGCCATCGACGCCGCCATGTACCGCGCGTACTCGAACTTCGAGATCCGACGCCCCCCCACTCGCGCCGCCTCGTCGCCGACGTACTTCATGGAGCCAGAGGCGTCCAACAAGATCGTCGCCCGCAGGTTCGTCTCGTCGACGTACTGCTTGATGTAATATCGGTCGCTGCGGCCAAGAACTCGCCAATCCAAGGCGCGGGTGTCGTCGCCCGCCACGTACTGCCGATGTTCGGCGAACTCGGCGGAGAATCCCTTATAGGGACTTTGGTGCCGTCCCGTTACGGAGCCTTCGACCACGCCCCGGGCGATGAACTGCTGGTTCGCAAGCCGCGCCAGCGCTTCGGGACGCAACAGGTCCATGCAGGCGGGACGTGATGGTGTTTTTTTCATGGCGCGACTACCGGCGAACGGCGATTAGGATAGCTCGTCCTCGACTTCGGGACGCACCGCATCGAGCAAGCGGTCCACGATGTCGTCGGTTGTCACGCCGGCAGCCTCGGCGTTGAACGTAGTGATGATGCGATGCCGCAGCACCGGATGCGCCACTGCGCGAATATCTTGCGTCGTGGCATGGAAGCGTCCGTGCAGGATCGCCCGCGCCCGGGCGGCGATGGTCAGGCTGATGCCGGCCCGCGGCCCGGCGCCCCAGGCAATCCATTCCGCGGCAAACGCCGGCGCGTCGTCGGCCTTGGGACGCGTGGCGCGGGCCAGATCGCGGGCGTACTTGTACACGTGCTCCGCAACCGGGACGCGATACACAACGTCTTGCAGACGAATCACGTCCTCGCCAGTCAGAATCGGCTTTAGCTTCACGCGCTTGGCGCCCGACACCTGCTTGATAATCGCCAGCTCCTCGTCGGCCGAAGGATAGTCCACGTGGATGTTGAACATGAAGCGATCCAACTGCGCCTCGGGCAGCGGATAAGTGCCCTCCTGCTCAATCGGATTCTGCGTCGCCAATACAAAAAATGGCTCAGCCAACGGATACGTTTTCTCGCCGACGGTGACGTGATGCTCCTGCATCGCCTCCAGCAAGGCGGCCTGCGTCTTGGGGGGCGTGCGATTGATCTCGTCGGCCAGCACCATGTTGGCGAACAGCGGGCCATGCACGAAACGGAAGACGCGGCGCCCGGTCGTATGATCCTCTTCCAGCACGTCGGTCCCGGTGATGTCCGACGGCATTAAGTCGGGCGTAAACTGAATGCGCTTGAACGACAGATTGAGCACTTCGCTCAAAGCACTCACCAGCAACGTCTTGGCCAACCCGGGCACGCCGATCAGCAAGGCGTGGCCGCGGCAGAAAATCGCAATCAGCGTTTGCTCCACCACCTGCTGCTGCCCCACGATTACGTGGCTCAACTCCTCGGTAAGGTTGTTGTAGGCAGTATTGAGCGCCTTGACCAACTCAATGTCGTCGGCGGGGGGAGACGCGTTCTTATCGGTACTGGAAGAGCTGGGTTGCGTAGCTTCGGACACCGTGAGGGTTCCCTTCGTTCGTGATTCGAGACAGACAGGGGGCTTTCAATCAAAGCTCTTCGCACCGGTCGCTAGCGACACAGGGAAGGTTATCGGGGCGGGATTTCGGCGGACGGGACGAAAGCGACGGAGCGGGGATTCGAACTCCCTATCCACTTATCGTTTCATCCCGCGGGTGTCTAACGTAATCCGATCCAACAGTGGCAAAACTAGTCGGTTGATAGCGACAAGCATCTCGCACCGGCACCCAAGAAACACCACAACCCATTAACTGCTAGTAGCTTATGAATTGTGGTGCGAATTTGCGCAGCCCCGCCTGGGCCTCCGTGCGAAGAACGCACCGGAATGCCTCGCTGTGCCTGCCTGGGGGGCTACTCCAGGATGGTCAAGCTCGGCAGGGGCGGCTCCGCGCGGTGCTTGGTAGCCAGAATCTTCACGACGGAATAGCAAATCGGATCGAAATGCTCGGCGATCGCCGCGTCGTCGAAGTTGGCCGAGGTCTTCCCCTCGTCGCCATTGATGCGGATCTGCATGTTGATCGGCACCTCGCCCAAGAACGGCAACTGCTGGTCAGTGGCCGCCTGCCTCGCTCCGCCGGTGCCGAAGATGTTGTATCGCTTACCGTTGTCGGGACAGAGAAAGTAGCTCATGTTCTCGACCACCCCGAGTACGGGGATATTCACCTTGCGGTACATGGCGATCGCCTTGACCGCGTCGATCAAGGCCACGTCCTGCGGGGTGCAGACGATCACAGCACCGGACAGCGGCAGCAGTTGCGACAGGGTTAGCGCGATGTCGCCCGTGCCCGGCGGCATGTCGATGATCAAATAGTCGAGGTCGCCCCAGGCAGTGTCGCGCAAGAAGTTGGTCACCGCGCCATGTAGCATCGGGCCGCGCCAGATGACGGCTTCGCCCGGCGGAACCATCAGGCCGATCGAGACGACCTTCAGTCCGTTGGTCACGGCTGGTTGGATCTTGTTGTCGAGAACCTCCAGACGTCCTTGCAGACCTAGCAGATGCGGTACGCTGGGACCGTAGACGTCGGCATCGAGCAGCCCGACCTTGCAACCGCTGCGGAGCAGTCCTAGCGCCAGGCAAGCCGCGATGGTGCTCTTGCCGACGCCCCCCTTGCCACTGGCGACGGCGATCACGGACTTGGCCGTCAGTCCGATCTGTCCGATCTGCTGCGGCTTGCGGTCGAACTCGAACAACTCGATCTCGACTTGCTCGGCGCCTGTCTCGTTCTTGAGGCGCTCGATCAGGTCCGCCTTGGTCTCGTTCCATAACGGGCGAACGTACGAGGTAAGGCCGAGCTGCAACGCAATTCGAGTATCGTCAACCGAAAGATCACGAACTTGCTCCATGTCGAGCAATCCGCGGCCGGTCTCGGGATCTTGAAAGTCTCGCAATACGGCCTCGACGGCCGCGCGATCGACTGGTGTTCTGCTCATGCCAAACTCGTCTTGGAAAAAGCGCCCCGGCGTCGCTCGGCGGCGCTGCCCGCGCCGCGAACGCTCCGGAAAGCGTCAGATAGATGGAAGGATGCAGAGGTTCATCCTAGAAGCGCCCGGCGAGCGAGACAACCGGGCACGGCGGATCGTCCGAAGCAACGCCCATCCGTAGGCACAACGGTTGACGGATCGTCAGCGATCCGCGACCGTGACTTTGCCCATTGGCTCTAGGAATGCGCGCCAGGGATCGGCATCGCAGCGCTGGCCATCGGCAGGGCGTTGACCACTGCCGCCGGCAACCGGCTGCTGCCGCTGCGAACGGTGGCGCCTGCCTTCTGATTGAACATGAAGTGCAGATCGGCATGCATTTGCATGCACTCGACATACGTCTTGCGAGCACTCTCGTTTTCCAGTAGCAGCGTTTCGAGCTGGGCGATCTCGGCTTCATCGATATGGTCGTCGACCAACGCCCAGGTCAATTCCTCGACGCGCTCGAGCAGCAGTTCGGACGAATTCATGTTGTGCCTCTTCGGGTATTCTTGAGCCGTTCCGTCGAGCCACCCCCACACGCGACGCCGGCATCCGCATTAAAAACATAGCTCGGCGCGTAGAAGCTCGCGGTTCTTATATCGGCAAAAATGGATGCGTACCAGAGCGAATTCGCCGGTTTTGCCGGCTTACGGCCCGGTTTCGATTCCCGCCTCATGGAGCAATCGCCACGCCTCCGGTACGATAGGCGATTGTCGAGGGTTCATGAGGTCGCCCATGCAGGGGGACCATCTATTCGCATAAATCGTTGTTTTCAGGAAGTTTATGACGTTTTCCATCGAGGGCGCCTTGCGCCAGTTGATCGCCCTGCCCAGCGTGAACCCGATGGGGGGCGCGGCGGATATGGCCGTTTGCTACGAACATCGCGTCACCGCCTGGCTGGAGGACTTTTTTCAGCGGCTGGGTCTGCCGACGTGCCGGCAAGCGGTCGAGGAGGTCGCCGGCGTGCGGCGGGAAAATATCCTCTGCCGACTCGATGGGGACGATTCTCAACAATTGCTGATGTGGGAGGTCCACCAAGACACCGTTCCCATCAACGACATGACGATCGACCCCTTCGCCGGCGAGGTTCGCGACGGCCGCCTGTATGGGCGCGGCGCCTGCGACGTCAAGGGGGGCATGGTCGCGATGCTCGCCGCGCTGGAGCGACTCGCTCGCCAGCGGCCGACTGGCCGGCCGACGATCGTGCTGGCCTGCACGGTCAACGAGGAATTCGGCTTCAGCGGCGCACGACGACTGGCGGACTCTTGGAGATCGGCTGAGACAGACGCCTTTCTGCCGCGCGCACCCGATGCCTGTATCGTCGCGGAACCGACCGACTTAAACGTCGTGGTCGCTCACAAGGGCGCGGTACGGTGGAGAATGCGAACTAGCGGTCGCGCCGCGCACAGCTCGCAGCCCGAGCGGGGCGACAACGCGATCTACAAGGCGGGGCGATTGATTCAGAAGCTGGAACAGTATCAACGTGAGATCGTCGGCGACTTGGCGCACGACGACCTGTGCGGCCGTCCCACGCTGGTGGTGAGTACGATTCGTGGCGGCGTCGGCATCAACCTGGTACCCGAGCAATGCATGCTGGAAATCGACCGCCGGCTGGTTCCGGGTGAGTCCCCCACGCAGGCGCGCAAGCATCTAATCGACTGGCTGGCGAGCCGGGTCGATCTCGATTTCCCGATTCAGCACGACGAACCGTTCATGGTCAGCGCCGGACTTGCCCGCGACAAGAATGCCGGGCTGGCCGGCCAGTTGGCTCTCCATGCGGCGACTTTCGGGGGCGGGCGGGAACTGGGCGTACCCTACGGAACCGACGCCGAATCGATCTCCGCGGCAGGCGTGCCGACCGTGGTATTCGGGCCTGGTTCGATCAGCCAGGCACATACGGCCGACGAATGGATTGAATTGGCGGAGGTGGAGCAAGCGGCGGAGATTCTCTATTGCCTGGCGTGCGCGTTCGCATAGCAAAAAACGAGGGGACTTGGCGGCACCTCGCCAAGTCCCCTTTCTGTCGCGTCAAATCAAGAGCGGCGGTGCCCTACAGTGACTCGCGAAGCCCCCCGGTCCCGCAAGTCGGCAGTCGTCGCGACGCGTCTAGAACGTGTCGAGCAGGAAGTGGTGGCCCGAGTGATAGAGCCTCTCTTCCGGGTAATAGTTGAACCATTGGCGATTGTAGACCGGGATCCGCATCTCGGCCGGATAGCGGTAGTACAAGCTGTTGGTGCTGCGATAGTAGTCCGGCCCATAGAAGTTCTGGGGATAGTAGACGTAGGGATAGTGGCGGAATCGCCCCCAATCCTGCGTGCTGTAGTTGTTGCCCCAGTTCTGACTGTAGGCGTTCTGAGCGTTTGCATCGCTGCAAAAGCTCATTCCCGCCAGCAGCAAAGCGCCTACGAATGCCCATTTGGTCGCACGAATCATCGCCATCCCCCCTTCGACGATATGCCATCTCCAACTGTCCGCCGCGGCATGTTGCCAGCGCGGGCAGTCAGCGTAAATTGAGTCTGTAGTACCAATCGGCAAGCGGCGCGACCGGAATTGAGTGAATATCCGTTATAGGCGATAGAATCGGCAAGGTCGCAAGAAGGCGCTTCAAG
>JBBDLY010000476.1:0-2070 GCA_040878585.1 Pirellulales bacterium | reverse complement strand
GACGGCCTCGGAGGGCCGTCTTACTTTTACTGGCGGCCTCGGAGGGCCGTCTTACGTGCGATCCTGCTAGGTGGCGGCGACTTCTTCCGGCTGCTGCTCCTCCTCGGGCTGCTCGAGGGTTTCGCCCTTGGCGTGCGCGACCAGCGCGTCGACGATTCGCGGATCGACTCGCAACACCAGATGGCGCAACACGTTATCGTTGCGACCGACGGTTTGGTTCAGTTCTGGAATCTTGGTGCTTTCCAGCCGAAAGTAGGTCAGCCAATAGGTTCCCTTGCGCTGATTGTTGATCGGGTACGCCAGACGGCGTTCTTCCCACATCCGGCTCACGAGCACCTCGCCGCCGAGACTCTCGATCAGCGAGTCGATCTGCCCCGAGACGCCGTTGGGGTCTTTTCCATAACGGTTGGAATCGAAAATAAACGTGCCGTCGTAAACTTGCTGAGACAAAACAAAACTCCTGAAGTTGATATACGCCTTGCGTTTGGGTTCGTTTCGCGGCACTCGCCGCGAATTGCTAATTATATCGATTCATGCAGCGGGCGACGTCTTCGCGGATCCACACCGAGACGGCGTCGGCCGCCTCGACCACGGCCACGTCCATCTCGGCCCGTTCTTGCTTGGTAAACTTACCGAGCACGTAATCTCTTCCCTGCCAGGCCGGCGGCGGCGATCCGATGCCGATCCGCAATCGTGGGACGTCGTCTCCCAGCAGGCGAATCACATCGGCCAACCCGTTCTGTCCGCCCGCGGTACCGCTCGAGCGAACTCGCAGCTTGCCCGTCGGCAGGTTCATGTCGTCGCAAATAATCAAAATGTCTTCGTTGTCGATTTTGTAAAAGTCGCGAGCCGCCAGGACGCTCTTGCCGCTGCGATTCATATACGTCGTCGGCGCCAGCAACAGCACCCGTACATCCTCGGCCAAATACTCGACTACATCCCCCTGAAACGCCGTCTTCGGCGCCACTCCGACGGCGTGCCGTCGAGCCAACTCGCCAAGAACCTCATAACCAATGTTGTGCCTGGTGTTCTGGTACTTCGATCCTGGGTTGCCAAGGCCCACTACAAGTTTCCGCTGCTGTTCCATAATTCCAGCAAAGCAATAATTCCAGCAAAGCATTTTCAGCAAAGCAACAGCCAATATCCAGGGCTATAAGAGTCGCAATAAATTGAATGTGATCAGTATTTTGAACAGGTGGGAACAGAGAAAGCAAAGGAAGGAATTCTCCGTTTTCTTCGTTTCCTCCTGTTCCAACTGTCTGGCAGACCCTTACAGCCCTAGGCTGGCGATACTGCGGACTTGCCCGCTGCTAATCCTCGTCCGTGGCGCCTTCTCCCTCCTCCGAATCTTCCTTGCGGCCGACCAGTTCCGGCTCGGCGGAGGTCGTCTCCCCATCCTCTTCTTCCAACTCTTCCGGCGGCAATACGCACTGCACCACCACCAACTCGTGCGGTTCCTGTTCGCCCGGCACGATGACGGTAGCCCCCTCGGGCAGCTCAAGTTGATCGGCCGTGATCGTTTCGTCCAACTTCAGCTCGTTGATATTGATCTCGATATGCTCGGGAATCTGGTTGGCTCGGCAGGAGATGGTAATCTCGTGCGCCAAAATCTCCACGATTCCGCCATCCCCCGCTCCCGGGGCGATACCGCGGGTGGTGACCGGCACCTCGACTTCAATCTGTTCGTCGGCCGACACGCGGACCAGGTCGACATGCAACACATCGTGCCCGAAGGCGTCCCACTGGATGGTGCTGATTAGGGCGCTATCCTTGACGTCTCCGGTCAACTCGACCAGCTTGGCGCCGTGCCGCAACAGCCCGTCCATGGCCCGCGTGGAGATCGACAGGCTAACCGATTCCTTGCCGTGGCCGTACAGGATCGCGGGCAAGAACCCTTGATCGCGCTGCCGCCGGGCGTTCTTCGTCCCCCTGGTGTCGCGATTCTTTACTTCCAGCGTGTCTGCCATCGTCGAAAATCCTTGTCCAGCCAGTTTCAATGTCCAGCCAATTTCAATGTCTATTGCAAGCCGCCATGATCGGACACCGATCACCCAGCCCATTCAGTCCACA
>JBBDLY010000475.1:0-2084 GCA_040878585.1 Pirellulales bacterium | reverse complement strand
ATACTTGCCCACTTTCGTCATCCACAGCGGCAGGCGGAGGAGCCAATCTTTCGCGAGTGGTTTCAGCAGCACGGCTTCGAGGTGCTGGCGAGTCCAGCCGGCACGTACTTCGAAGGCGCCGGCGATGCGCTCTACGTGGGCGACACGCTGTTTGCCGGGTATCTCACCCGTAGCGACGCCCGCGGGCATCAGCAGATCGGTGCGATGGTGGGCACGCGGGTAATACCGTTGGAATTGACCGATCCATACTACTATCATCTCGACACGTGCTTCTGTCCGCTGGCGCCGACGGAGGCGATTTTCTTTCCCGCTGCCTTCGACGACTACGGACGACAAGTGCTGACGGAACTGGTGCCAGGTTTGATCGAAGTGCCTGCTGACGAAGCGCGATCGTTCGCCTGCAACGCGGTGGTCGTGGGCCGGCATGTGATAACGAACGTCGGCTGCCCGACGTTGCATGCGGCGCTGCGGGAACATGGCTATCAGCCGCACGAGACGCCGCTGTCGGAGTTTGTGAAGGCGGGCGGCAGCGCCAAGTGCCTCACGCTGCGGCTCGACGGCGAGGAGGCGGCAAGTTGGCGGCGCTGAGCTGCAATCACTGAGATGCAATCAACGAAGAAAGGCCCAACCGCGTTGCCGCCGCCGGGCCTTGTCTTCGACCTTCATGCAATCATCCTATTCCTATGGCACCCACCGTCGCAGCATGCTCACGTTGTCGGCCACCGAGAACTTGGCCTGGTACGGGTTCTTGCGATGGGCATAGGCGCCGGGCTTGGTGTGCCAGACGAAGTTGAATCCGATCGCCCACGACTCGGTTTGTTGCTGCAACAACACGTCTTGGTCGTCGTCGGGAATCAGGTAGATAAAGTTCGTCTCGAAGGCGAATCGATCGCTGATCGGAATCGAGAAATCGCCGCCCAGGATGCCGTCGCCGTCGCCGGTGAATCCGACCCAGCCGCGTACTTCGCCGTCGTTGCAAAGATAACGACGGAAGTAGAAAGCGAACTGATCCTGGACCTCGAATTCTTCGTTGACGAACGTGCCGAACGTCCCCTCGGTGGTCTTGGTACTCAAGGCGGTCATGACTCCGAACTCATTGCAGTGCCGCGTGACGAACCCCAGTTCGCCGCGGACCTGACCGAAGTCGTATTCGTCCCAATATTCATCGTGCAATTGATCGAACACCACGCCCCAGTTCCACGGATTGCAGTCGGTGGCGTGATGAAAAATGCCGATCGTGCTGAACAACTGCTCGCGAGAATCGTCGACGTGGAAGCCGAGCGTTTGATTACCTTCGTAGTTGGCGCTGACGCCGCGCACGCCGATCTGCCAGCCGATGCCCCATTGCGGCAGCAGCGGCAGGCCCAAATTGGCACCGTACTGAAAGCCGAAGTTGCCGTTGCGGCCGATATCGAGCGGACCCTTGAAGCCGGCCACGCCCGCGGAGATTTCGAGATTCTCGAACAGCAGCCCGGCGCAGTAATGAAACCGCTCGCCGTCGTAGCCGTGCCCGTGTCCGCAGGGACCGCAACCGGTATCGCATCCACTGTCGCCACAACCAGCGGGACCACAGCCCGGCTCGACAAAGCCGTACCCGCTCTCGACCATCACGCGATCGTGGCCGGGCACGCCCTCGATGATTTCGCCGGGGCCGACCACTTCCGCCATCGGCTGACTTGCCAGCCGCGTGCGGTTGGCTTGCTGCCAACTGGGAGTTCGGGCCGCAGATGCCTGATAGGATACCTTCCGCACCGGCGCTCCCACGTGGATGGGAGCGGGCGGGTCGTCACCTTGGCCTTGGACGCTGGTTGGCGAAATCAAGGACGCAAGCATCGCTGCCGCGACTGCAAGCACCCACCCGCGAGACCGCGTAAATTGGCTGACCATCTCTGATCCTTCCTCTCAATTTTCGATTGCACGCACCGTGCAGCGCCCCGCCTGCATAAAGGTCTGCTTGGATTATCGGAAATTGCCGGAGCGGAACTTCCGGCAAAGTCGACATAATCCGCAAACTTTACCACGCCGCCCACCAACGGAGGGCACCGCATCCAGGAGACAGACGCCGTCGAAGTGCGCAAGTCGTT
>JBBDLY010000474.1:0-12429 GCA_040878585.1 Pirellulales bacterium | reverse complement strand
CTTGCTCACTATTCACCGAGGCTCAATCGCTGCGCGACGGAACGATTCGCAATCGCCTGGACGGTCTGGTTCATGCCAACGAGCCTGAATCGTTGTGTGAACGCGATAAAACCACACTCCAAAGCGAGTTTGCCTATAAATTCGTCTGCGAAAGATGACGAGATTACCGAGATTCCGGAAAAATCAAGTACGATCACCGACTCAGTTTGCATTGAAAGGTTTATGATTTCGTTTCGAATCGCCACTCCCGATTGCCGTGTCCCGGTGCCGGAAGCCTTATCGGCAAGCCTGTAAACGACGCTGTTACTTTCGTTTTCAAGATTCTCAACTCTTACATTGGTTAGCTCGTGGCCGCCCAGCGCTTCGGCGATGGAAATACCCTTGTCGAATTCGATTTGAAAATCGACGGTGGTGCAGTTTCTCTCTCGGCTAAGGTAAGGAATTTGCGAGAGCGTCGTTGGAACGTCGCCATGCAGTCCCAAGTAACCTGGCCCAGAGGTGATATTCAAAGTGCCCGAATTAGCGAGCACGATGTTGTGCAGACCCCACATGCCATTGCCTTGGCCCACTTTCTTGTCTCTCGTCACGCCTTCTTTGAGAGCTATCGTAATCGCATCGACTGCGTTCGCCGGAGCATAATTTGAATTCCGAAGCGAATTGTAGATCCCTTGTCCATAATCATAAATGCAAATGGCGATATGCTGAGACTGGGGGTGAATCTGCGCCATGGCATAACCGTGGGTTGTCGCGGAATGCTGGAGCACGTTATCCATGACTTCATTGAGGCACCATTCCAAACCCTGGATAACCCCGGTTTGGCACACGGCTGCCCGAGACACTTCTTCGAGGATTCCATCCACGAGCATGTGTATTTCCTCAGCCGTTGCAAATTTCCAGACCGTGTTGAGAGGCGTGGTACGGGTTTCGTGATCAATTCCATATACCAGAGGAGATTTCATCTTGGTGTGAGACAGGAAATCTGGTTCGTTCTCGAACTCAAATGCGACGTCCAAGTCAGTGCGATAGTAGTCGATGATTCCAGCCACTGGCACGCACACATTGGGAAACACGCGATCAACGGAAGCGAAATCCAATACAAAGTCGGCGTATCCAAGATTGCAGCCTTCATAAAGGGCGCGAAGCAAACTCCCCACCACAAACGGATGGGCAAGCGATGGGAAGGACAGAATGTTGCCTTCCCTTTCGACGATGGAGTGAGCCTGTTGCACGGTATCTCGGTCTCTAGAATGGGTGGTGGCGGATTGAAACAAACGTCCGTCCAAGTATATGCCGATAGGTCGCCAACAGAGTAGAGACCAGCACCGATCCAGGACTCCGTGGTAATTTCATCGGCCAGCCGAAAACATGTCGCTCGCCTAACGATTGTGCGAATTATACCGCCGCCTGTCGCTTCACTGGGCACGCCTAATTCCCGCGCAGCCGCTGCCGCTCGTTGACTGCCATGCGTAACCTGTTTACCATGAAGTAGTTAGTTTACACCTTCCCTGCTCTCTCTGGCAGCCATTGGGGAAACTGTTGGCAAGTCCTTCGCGTAGCGGTGTTTTTGGGCAAGGGACCGACCCCAGAGTCGATCGGTTCACCGAAAGCGTGAGCTTCGATCAGCGGCTCTACGCGCACGATATCGAAGGCTCCCAGGCACACGCCCGCATGTTGGCCGCCGTGGGACTGATTAGCGACGACGAATGCCGGCAGATCGTCGCCGGCCTGGATGAGATCCGGGGGGAGTTCGAGCGGGGCGAATTCGAGTTGCGCGTCGAGCTGGAAGACATCCACATGCATATCGAGAGCCGACTGATCGAGCGGCTCGGCGACGTGGGCCGCAAGCTGCACACCGCCCGCAGCCGCAACGATCAGGTGAGTACCGACCTGCGGATGTGGGTCCGTGACGCGATCGACCAACTCGACATGCGGCTGCTGGCGCTGCAAGCGGCCTTTGTCGGCCGCTGCGAACGAGACATGGACCTGGTACTGCCCGCCTATACCCATCTGCAACGCGCCCAGCCGGTCCTGGCGCCGCACTATTGGCTGGCCTATTGCGAGAAGCTGGAACGCGACCGCGACCGGCTGGCCGATTGCCGTCGCCGGACGAACGTGCTGTCGCTGGGCATCGCCGCGGTGGCCGGCACCACCCTGCCAATCGACCGCGACCAGGTCTGCCAGGAACTCGGCTTCGAGGAGATCGCCGCCAACAGTCTCGACGTCTCCAGCGACCGTGACTTCGTGCTGGAGTTCGCCTTCGTGATGGCGATGATTGCCGAGCATCTCTCCGGGTGGGCCGAGGAGTGGATTTTGTGGTCGACCGTGGAGTTCAACTTCATCAAGCTGCCGCAGCAGTTTTGCACCGGCTCGTCGATCATGCCGCAGAAGGTGAACCCCGATTGCCTGGAACTGATTCGCGGCAAGACGGCCCGCGTGATCGGCAATTTAAGCAGTCTGCTGGTGCTGATTAAGGGCTTGCCGCTGGCCTACAATCGCGACCTGCAGGAAGACAAGCCGGCGCTGTTCGACTCGTTCGACACGGTCGACGCCTGCCTGGAACTCGCCGCGCCGATGGTCGACGGGGCGGAACTGAATCGCCACGTGATCGAGTCGCGGCTTGAGCACAGCTTTCTCGACGCGACGACCTTGATGGAATATCTCATCCGCCAAGGCGTGGCGCAGCGCAACGCGCATCATGCGGTCGGCGCCCTGGTCCGCTTGGCGATGGACCGCGGTTGTCGGTTGAGTGATCTGAACTTGACTGATTTTCAAGACGCTTTGCAAGACGAATCGCATTGCGAGTTGGACGAAGGAGTGTTCGACGTACTGGGCGCCCGCCGGGCGATTGAGTCGTTCGTAAGTTACGGCTCGACCGCGCCGGCCCAGGTGGCCCAGCAAGTAAGCCAGTGGCGGGCATTGCTCGAAGAAGAGCTGTCCGCCGGTGATGCCGAACAGGACGACGCCGAAGACGACGCACCTTTGCCAACGAGCGACCCATGAACCGACAATTAGTAAGTAACCAGCAGCACGGCCAATACCAGCACGAAGCGCCAGCGAGTGCCTGGCGCCCTCGTTTGTTCGGATGCACTCACTGGCGGTTCGTGCTGGTATTGGGGTTATTGGTTCTGGTCGGCGAACGGAACGTTTCCGCGCAAGATCCGCGTCACGATCCGGCGGTGGCGACCATTATCGACAGTAATCCGCAAACGCCGGCCGAGCTGGTCAAGGCGGCGGAACTGCTAACCCGCATCGGGCATCCGCAATTCGCCAAGCCGTATCTCGATCGCTTGATCGCCTTGAACCTGACCGACGAGCAGTTGGCGGCGACGGTGGGCGAGACAGGCGTCGAGACGTTCAACCGCCTGCGTCAGTATCAAAACTTGCCGCCGGAAGTTGCCGCGCTCGCCAACCGTGCGCTGGAAGCGGCGCGGACTGCGCGGCTGGCCCCGGAACGCTTGGAACGGCTGGCCGATCAGGTAATCAGCGGCGGTACGTCGCAGCGGATTGTGGCCCTGCGGGAACTGCGCGCCGCCGGCGAGTTGGCCGCGCCGCCGCTGCTGAAGAGGGTCGCCGCTGGCGACGACGCCGAGACGGTCGCCAAGGCCACCGCCGCGCTGTTGCTGCTGGGCCGCGACGCAGTCAATCCCTTGATCGGCGCGCTCGACACGGTCGACGACCCGACCAAGGTGCAAATCTATCGCATCTTCGGCCAGTTGGGTTCCCGGCAGGTCGTGCCCTACCTGTTGGCCGACGCGGCTGCCGCAACCAACGACGAAGTGCGGCTGGCCGCCCGTCGAGCGTTGACGCGCCTCACCGGCGAGGTTCCCTCGGCGCGTGACGCCCAGCTCATCCTGTATCGATTTTCCGAATCGCTGCTCGACGGCTCGCGACTATTGATCACCGACTCCTCCGGCAATGTCACACTGTGGCGGTGGGACGGCGAGTCGAACGAATTGACCGCCAAGGCCTTTCCCGAGCACCTGGCCCAGGCCACGCTGGCGCTGCGCAGCGCCAAGGAGGCCCACGCCATCGAACCGGCCAACGAAGTTATTCAGCGGCAGTTCATCTTGGCCTCGCTGCAAGCGGTGAAGCTCCAAGGGGGCTTGGACCGGCCACTGGCCGAAAGCGCGCCGCGAACGTTCGATTCGGTCCGCGACCTGGGCTTTGAAGTGGTCGAGCCGGTGCTCTCGCTGGCCATGGAGCGGAACCACGTACCGGCGGCGATCGCCGCGGCGGAAGTGCTGGCCGCGATCCTACACGCCGATCGAGCCGGTGCCAGCCCGCAAATCGACGCCTTGACCCACCGCGGCGCGGAACCTTGCCCGCTGGCGGTGGCGGTGTCCTATCCCGATCGTCGCGTGCGGTTTGCGGCGCTGCAGGCGATCATGGCCGCCCAGCCAAGCGGGCCGTTCCCCGGTGCCAGTTACGTGACCGAGGCGCTCGGCTACTTCGCCTCCTCCAGCGGCATTCCGCACATGGCGGTGGTCGATGCCTGGGGCGCCCGGGCGGAGCAGATCGGCTCGCTGTTCCTGGCGAACGGCTACGAGGCGAACACCTTTCGCGATCCCCGCGAGTTTCTGTTGCAGACACTGCCCGACGGCGACTTGGCGTTCGTGCTCATGGAATTGAACGTCGCCGATCTCGGCGCCGACACGCTGATCGCGGCGGTGCGGCGCGACTATCGCACGCGAACCACGCCGATCGGCCTGATGGCCGCGCCGGACGATTTGAGCCGCGCGAGAATTCTGGCCGCCAAGGATCCCTTCACCGTGGTCTTCGTCCAGCCTCGCGACACGGATACGGCCGCGTTGCGCGTCGAACAGCTTACGGCCCTGGCAGGCTGGCGGAACGTGCCGGACGACGTGCGCCTGCAGCAAGCACGGCTGGCCTTGCAATACATCGCCGCCGAAGCCGCCAAGAGCGTGCGACTGTTCGACGTGCTGCAGATCGAGCAGAACATCCTGAGGGCGTCGGTGACGCCCGGCCTGTTCATTCCCGGTTGCGAGGCATTGGCGTCGCTGGGGACGCGGGTTTCACAACGGACGCTGGTCGACATGGCCAGCGACTCGCTCCGCACGGAGGAAGTTCAGCAGTCGGCCGCCGCCGCGTTTGCCGACAGCGTGCGGCGGTTCGGCGTACTGCTGACCAGCGACGAGGTGCGGCTGCAATACGATCGCTACAACGCCAGCGAACAGCTTGACGTGGAAACCCAGCAACGGCTCGGTGGGCTGCTGGACGTGATCGAGGCCGGCAAGGCGTTTCCCAGCACGGCGGCAAAGCCGGTCGTGGAGAACCCGTAGACCCACTGGCCCCCCATGAGCTTCGGTAATTCGCGTATTTCGGTCAATGGTACGGGTCCGCCCATTCCCGGCATTTTGGGGTCCGGCAAGGCGATGAGCGCGGTCTATCGGCTGACGCGCCAGGTGGCCAAGACCAAGGCCAGCGTGCTGCTGTTGGGCGAGACCGGCACCGGCAAGGAACTGATCGCCAAGGCAATCCACACACTTAGCCCCCGTAGTAATGGGCCGTTCATCCGCGTCAACTGCGGCGCACTGAGCGAGAGCCTGCTCGAAAGCGAACTATTCGGCCACGTCCGCGGCAGCTTCACCGGCGCGGTCGCCAACCGCACGGGTCGCTTCGAGGCGGCCCACACCGGCACGATCTTCCTCGACGAGATCAACAGCACCACCGGTAAGCTCCAGGTGAAGCTGCTGCGGGTATTACAGGAGCGTGAATTCGAGCGGGTGGGTGACACGCAGACGATCCGCGTCGACACTCGGGTGATCGCCGCCAGCAACCGCGACCTGGCCGAGCAGGTCGAGAGCGAGGCGTTTCGCGAAGATCTCTATTACCGCTTGAACGTGGTGCCGATACCGCTGCCGCCGCTCCGCGAACGGCGCGAGGACATACCCGAACTCGTGGGACATTTTCTTAATCTGTATAATGAAGAGAACGACCGCTACGTCGCGCACATCGATTCGCTGGCGATGCAGGCGCTGCAGGACTACCATTGGCCGGGCAATGTTCGCGAGCTACAAAACTACATCGAGCGGGCGGTCGTACTGGCCGAGGGGGACGAGCTGAATTGCGAGCTGCTGCCGGAGGTGGTCGTCAGTGGAGATCGCCGTCGCCGCACCTCCGGCGGCGCCGACCTGGAGACGCTGGCTTTCGAGTTGGTGCAAGAGGGACTTACCACTGCCGGAGCCGAGGCGGAGAACCTCCACTCGCTGATCGTCAGCCGGCTGGAAAAAGAGCTTATCGCGCAAGTGATGGCCTCCTGCGACAACGTCCAAACCAAAGCCGCCGCGAGACTAGGGATCAACCGGAATACTTTGCACAAGAAGCTGAAGGAATATGGACTCGAATCGTAGGGGTTGAATAAATCCTAAATCCGAATATCGAAATTCTAAACAAACTCGAATGAAGGAAATCAGAATGTTCAAAACGCTTGCTGGCTTAGCGAGTTTCGAGCATTGAGACATTCAAATTTTGAACATTGTTTAGGATTTCGATATTCGAATTTAGGATTTCAAAACCAGGATTTCGGACTTAACACCCAATGCTATCTGGCATCACCGTAACTTGTTTCGCCGCCAGCTACGCCGTTGCGTTGCTGTTGGAGATATCGCGGCTGTTCTTTCAGAGCGGCGTGCGGGCGGCCGTGTTGATTGGCTTCATGGTGGCCGGCCTGTTTGCCCACACCTGGTTCCTTGGCATGCAGGTGGTCGCCGGGGCGCCCGGCGGCGCTCCGTTGGCGAGCTGGTTCGATTGGTTCCTGATCGCCGCCTGGGTATTGGTAGTCGTGTATTTGTATCTGGCGGCCTATCATCCCAAGAATCCGATCGGCCTGTTCCTGCTGCCCGTGGTGCTGGGACTGATCGGCGTGGCGTACCTATTTGACGACCGACCGTTTCCGGTCAATCGGGCGTCGCAAGTTTGGGGGACGGTCCACGGCGTGTCGCTGCTGCTGGGGACCGTGGTGGTGATCCTCGGTTTCATCGCCGGAGTCATGTACCTCGTGCAGTCATACCGACTGAAGCACAAGCTGCCTCCCAGCGACCGCTTCAAACTGCCCAGCCTGGAATGGCTGGAAACGACCATCAATCGCTCGATCGCCATCTCCACGTTGCTGCTGGCCGCCGGCGTGCTCAGCGGGGTGATTCTGAATGTGGCCATCCGCGTCGGTCGCGGCGCGAGCGGACTCGGCTGGAATGATCCAGTCGTGTGGACCAGCGGCCTGCTGTTCGGCTGGCTAATGGCCGCCTGGATCTTCAGCGCGCTCTATCGACCGGCCCGGCAGGGCCGCAAGGTCGCCTACCTGACATTCGCCACCTTTGGCTTCTTGGTGCTCACTTTGGCAGTGGTGCTATGGGCGCCGTCGGATCATCCGGCGAGCGTGCAAGTGAATGCGGAATGCGGAGTGCGGAATGCGGAACTGATTGCTACCCTCACTCCGCATTCCGCATTCCCCATTCCGCATTTGCGGGAGGCTTCGTTCTCCAACTCGATTTCGGTCGACCCGCTTGGAGGCTCCGTATGAAGCTTCAACTGGTCGGCTGCAGCCATCATACCGCGCGGCTGGAGCTGCGGGAGCGGATCGCCTTCTCGCCGGAGCAAACGCGCGCCGCGCTCGGTGCGCTGCGGGTACGCTTTCCCGATATCGAGGCGGTCGTGCTCTCCACTTGCAACCGGGTGGAGATTTACACGGCGACCGAAGCGGAGGTCGGCCCCTCGCATCAGGACGTGGTGCAGTTCCTCGCCGAGTTCCACGGCCTCGATCCCTACGATCTGTTCGACGACCTGTTCGAGCGGACCGGCGAGGACGCCGTGCGGCATTTGTTCTACGTGGCGGCCAGTCTCGACAGCATGGTCGTTGGCGAGCCGCAGATACTCTCCCAAGTCAAGCAAGCCTACGAAACGGCCACCACGCTCGAAAGCACCGGGCAGTTGACGCACGCCGTGTTCCAGGCGGCGCTGAAGGTCGCCCGCCGGGTGGCCAACGAAACTTCGATCAATCAACGCCGGACCAGCATCCCCAGCGTCGCCATCCATGACTATGCCAAGCAGATATTCGAACGGTTCGACGACAAGCAGGTGCTGGTGATCGGGGCCGGCGAGATGGGGGAGGAGACGCTCCGCTACCTGACCGACGACGGGGCGCGCAAGGTGACGATCGTGAATCGCAGCCCCGAGAAGGCGGCCGAGTTGGCCGCCGCCTTCCACGGCCGGGCGGCCCCTTGGGAACAAATGTCGGAGTTGCTCGTGGCGGCGGACCTGGTGATTAGCACCACCGGCTCGACCGAGCCGATCGTCACGCGCAAGCAGTTCGACCAGATCGAGCCGCGGCGTTTTCAGCGACCGCTGGCGATTCTCGATCTGGCCGTGCCGCGCGATTTCGAGTCGTCGATCGGCGAGTGCCTGGGCGTCTATCTCTATGCGGTTGACGACCTGGCCAAGGCTTGTGAAAAGAATCGCAAGGCGCGGGAGAAGGAGTGGCCGGCGGCCGAGAAAATTATCGAGGAGGAGACCGCCCGGTTCATGGCTGAGTTGAACCACCGCGCCACCGCTCCCACCATCCGCCGGCTGCGCGAGACGTGCGAGGAAATCAAGGAACTCGAATATCGCCGGCTCGTCAATAAGCTGCCCGAGTTGGACGAACGGGTTCAGGAGGAGATCCATCAATCGTTCAACCGGCTGGTCAACAAAATGCTCCATCCACCCTTGGAAAGCCTCCGCGAAGGGGCCACCACCGGTGAGCACCACGGGCTGCTGGATGCGCTGAAGCGGCTGTTTAAGATTGGGGATTGAGCCGAATTTCAGATTAAGACTTTGGCTTGGCACAGGACAACTCTCGCTTCAACCCCTTCTCTCCGCGAGAGAGGGTGGCCAAGGCGGAATGAGGGCGAATGCTGAGCAAATCTTATTGGCAATCCAGAATCCAACGATTGGCTACCGACAGAAGAATCGAGTAGAATCCGGGATAGACCTATGATCTATCTCGGCGGAGACAACGGGCATGCGTGGTGATATCTTGATCTCGGCGTTGACTGCCAGTCCATTCCGGCCTTTTCGGGTGCATATCGCGGATGGAACAGCCTACGACGTTCGCCATCCTGAAATGCTGATGGTCTCCCGGCACTCGGCCGTAATCGGAATCTCCGAGAAGGCGTCGACCGAAAACGGGGCGGAAAGTTATCCCGAAATCGATCGGTTTGCGACGATCGATTTGCGCCACGTCACGCAAGCTGAGGAACTCCCGAGCCGCTAGCTTTAACTTCGCTGCCGCCGCGGAACAGTCAGTTACCATGGGACGATATCCATCGGTTGATTCACCGCCGCTGACGATCGAGCCGGGCGAATCGGCCGGGCTGGAGTACGATCCGCCGAGTCGTTACGAGCGGTTGATGTACGGCGAGTACCTCGCACCACAACCGGCGCGGCCAAGACTCACCATCAAGCTGCTGATAATCGTCACCATTCTGTTCGCCGTGGCCTTGTCGCTGGAAAGATGGCGCGGTAACGCGGGCGAAGAAATTGGTCCGCATCGCGAGCCACCGCCCATGATCGAAGGTGCGACGCAGTTTTGCTTTGCGTCCGTCCTGACGATCGGCTGGCTCTCGATTGGTTACTACGGGTGGCTACATCACTCACGCAGGAACGAGCGAGTTCCGTTGCCAGGTGGCCGCTCAATGCCGATCCTTCACCGTTGGCACCGGTTGGCCCCGGGCGAGTATTTCCTGCTGATCGTTATCGCCTACAGCATTATCGTAACAGTGATAGATGTTAATTCGCTTGTCGTCCGCAGTCGCTTGGAACCATTCGCCGGAGAAAGACTGGCCGTCATGTTGTGGTTTTATTTGCTTGTCATGCCTGTTGCCGTTTTCAAGCTCGGCAACGCCTGGAGGCTGCTGTTCCTAAGTCCTTTGCTCAGCCCGTTCGTTCTGACGATGGTTGCGGTCCTCTTTGGACCCGCCTTAACCGAGTCAGCGGCCCGTGTCATCGCCGTGGCCGTACCATTGGCGTTTATGTTCGCAGTGTTGCTAGGTGTGCTCTGGCGCGACGCAGCCCATCGAGAATTGCACAACTGGCTGCATTGGCTGGGAATTGCCGCGTTTACGATTGGACTTGCGGCAATGGCGTCCTTTTTCACCGCTGTAATTCTAGCTTGAACGGCTGGGCACGTCCCGAACAGTTTGGCACAATGGCCAAATGCAGCTCGAACAACTCAACTGCCGCAATTGCGGCGCACCAATTTCGCCGCAGAACTTTGTCGAACATCTGGCGATGGCCCGCTGCGGGCATTGTGACAGCGTGTTTTCGGTCGCTTCCCACGCGGCGTTTGGCCGGCATGGTCAGCCGCTCGAGCGTCCGCAAGTGGAGCTGCCGCACGGTATGCAGGTGAGCGAACAGGGGGGCGAGTTGGAAATTCGCCGCCGGTGGTTTACCTGGGGCATCTTGTTTCTCGCCTTTTTTGCCTGCTTCTGGAACGGATTTCTGATCGTGTGGCATACGCTCGCAATCGTCCAAGGCGCCTGGTTCATGTCGCTGTTTGGCGTGATACATACCGCCGTTGGCGTGGGTCTGGCCTATAGCGTGCTGACTGGATTTCTAAACTCGACCGTGGTGCGAGTCGGCCGCGGCTCGATCGAAGTGAAACATGGTCCGTTGCCATGGCGCGGAAACAAGACCATCCTCAGCCACGATATCGAACAGCTCTATTGCCGCGAGAAGATCAGCCAGGGCAAGAACGGCGCCAGCTATCGCTATGCGGTGCTGGTCGTCCAGCAGGGCCGTCGCGAGGTATTGCTCAAAGGGCTGGAAAACGTCGAGCAAGCGCTCTACATCGAACAAGAAATTGAACGCTTCCTGAAGATCAACGACACACCCGTTGTCGGAGAGATCCCTCGGTAGGCCGATCCAGTAGATTGCCATCATGGCTTCCGCCACGGTGCTAGGGCGATCGGTCCCGCGAATATGATCGAGGCTTAATCAGCGGCCCGTTACAGCTTCTCGGTCGCTTCGTCGTCCTCGTCCTCATCGTCATCGTCATCGTCCCAGTCGTCGTCGGCCCATTCGTCCTCGTCGTCGTCGTCCCATTCCTCGTCGTCGTCGTCGTCGAAGTCGTCCTCGTCGTCTTCCTCGTCGTCGTCGACTTCTTCCCACTCGTCGTCATCGAGATCGTCGTCTTCGAGATCGTCGTCCTCGTCTTCGTCTTCGTCGTCCTCATCATCGTCGAAGTCAAATTCGTCGTCCTCGTCGTCGTCCTCCTCGTCCTCGACGTCCTCTTTTTCAAAGATCGCCTGCGGTGTGGCGCGATCTTCAATCACGGCGGCCGGCGACGCATCCGCGGCTTCGCCAAGGGTAAGGGAATGGTGCAATGGGTCGGGTGCGACGATCTGCATGGGGGAGGACTCCTGTTCTTGATCCGCGCTTGTGCCGGCCGTTTCCTCGGCCGACCCGCTATTCTCGTTAACAATCGATGTCGTTTCTGCTTTGCGTAGGATATCGGCACGCGGCAGTTCGTCTAGGTGGCGCAGCCCAAAAACTTGCAGAAATCTTTTGGAGGTGCCATACAGAAACGGTCTACCAAGTTCATCGGCACGGCCGACGATGCGGACTAACCCGCGTTCCATCAATTGGCGAAGAATTTCGCCGCACTGCACCCCGCGAATGGACTCCACCTCCGCCCGCATGACGGGCTGCCGATAGGCCACCACGCTCAAGGTTTCCATGGCGGGGGCCGAGAGCCGCACATCGTCGCCAGATTTTCGCTGTCGGCGAAGCCAGGGGGCGAATTTGCTCCGCGTGAGCAACTGAAACCCGCCGGCCACTTCCTCCGCTCGAAACGACCGTCCCGACGCATCGTAAATCCGATTCAGTTTTCGGGTTAAGGTGCGAGCTTCGGTGCCGTCGGCCAGATTGGCCAGTTGCGCCAGCCGCCGCGAATTGAGCGGTTCTCGGGCAAGCAGCAGGACCGCCTCCAACCGAGCCATGCGGTCGGAGCGGGCCAGTGGATGGTCGCTCAGGGGCCGCGAATCGTCCGTCGCCAACGACTGCGCCGGTTTCCCAGCCCGAGCCAAGGCCGGCAGGCGTCGCCGCGGCCGCCGCACGGGCAATCGCCGCTGCGCACGGGGCGCGGCGCGGTGAAAGCGGCGGATTGCGTGAATCTCGAAATTCATTGGGGCGGGTCAAACCAGTGCGAGCGGCGGCCGATACGCAACTTCAGGGGATGATAGGTGACAGGGAAACTGGAAAAGTCTCGTTGCCGAGTTCTCTATTTCCCTGTTCCAATCAGCCCTAGAAAATCTGAAGTCATTATCTTGCAACCTTTTACACTAAATTGCAACGCCCGCTTTCAGCAAGACGAGTTGAGTGAAAATCGTTTGCACTTGTGGCGGCGAGACGCCGCCATCACGACGGGGCACTCGC
>JBBDLY010000473.1:0-2089 GCA_040878585.1 Pirellulales bacterium | reverse complement strand
AGCGCTGAGTCGGCTGTTGCTTTCAAGTAGCCGGATGAGACCGCGGAACCGGCTCTATCTGGCGATTGGCTTGGCGGTCGCTTGCGGACTGGTGGCGATCATCGCGGGCGACCTGTTCGCGCCGGCGTTTGGCATAAATCGTTGGATACTGGCCGCGATCGTTACTCCGATCGCAGGTCTGGCGGGCTATTGGACGTTGGGCGAACGGTTGCGGCCGATCGAAGAAAACCCCGTTAGCCGCTTCATCCACTGGGTGTATGAACCGATACTGCGGTTGTTCCTGGCTCACAAGGGGTCGTTTTTACTGTTGCCGACCGCCATCGTCCTGTTTGGGCTGGGGGCGTGGGTCGGGCTGCCCACCATCCTGCGGCCCGTCGAACGCGTCGCGACCGGCCTGGGCGCGGACCTCAACGCGGTGCCGGGGTATGTTGAAGCCAAGCACATCCTGCCCGGCCTGAAATCGACCGACTGGATCGATCTGGACGAAGGAAGTTGGTTCTACATGCCGACGCTTTATCCGGCGGCCAGTTTTTCGCAAGCGATGGAAGTGCTGCAAACGCAGGATACCCGCATTAAGCAGATCCCCGAGGTGGAGAATGTCTTGGGTAAGATCGGCCGTGTGGAGTCCGCGCTCGATCCTGCTCCGGCCGCGATGATCGAAACATACGTCATGCTGAAGCCGGAGGATCAGTGGCGCGAAGGGATCACTTCGAAGGACATCTGGAATGAAATCAACGCGGTCGCGACGTTGCCGGGCATCACTCAAGCCTCCGAGCTACAGCCGATCGAAGGTCGCGTGGTGATGCTGCAGAGCGGCATCAAGGCCCCGATGGCGATTCGGATTTATGGAGACACTCTCGACGGCCTGGCCACCGCCTCACTGCAGGTCGCGGAGTTGCTCAAGCAACAACCACAAATCAGTGCCGCCACGGTCAACCCCGATATCGTCCTCGGCAAGCCTTACGTGGAGTTCGACGTCAATCGAGAAGCGGCGGCTCGCTACGGCATGTCGACGGCGATGGTCAACGAGGTGATCGAAACCGCCCTGGGGGGCAGAAATGTCACCAGGACCGTCGAAGGCCGCGAAAGATATCCCGTGCGGGTTCGCTACGAGCGGCACCTGCGGGAGCAGTTCGATGCCTTGAATCGACTGCCGGTCGTCACCCATTCCGGCGAAGTGGTGCCGCTGTCCGTGTTGGCGGACATGAGAACCACCTGGGGACCGGGCGTCATCAGCAGCGAAGGCGCTCGGCTGGTCGCGCACGTCTCGTTCTCTCCCGCCGGTCAGATGGGCGATCTGGAAACCATTGCATCCATCGAGGAGGCGCTACGTGAAGCACGAAAGAGCGGAGAGTTGGAACTGCCGACCGGTTACGACCTGTCTGCCGTGGGATCGTTCGAGAATCAGATCGAAGCCAACCAGCAACTATTGTGGGTGATTCCGCTGGTGATTGTCGTCAACTTTGGCATCATTTACTGGCAATTTCGCCACTTCCCGATCAGTCTGATCGTATTCGCCGGCATCCCGGTCGCGTTCGCCGGCGGAATGATCTTTCTGGCGTTCAATTCGATCGCACTCAATACGGCCGTCTGGGTCGGCTTTATCGCTTTGTTTGGCATCGCCGTCGACGACGGCGTGGTGATGGCCACCTATCTCGATCAGGTCTTCACCCGCCGCAAACTGACGACGGTTCAAGATATTCGCAATGCAACCGTCGAAGCAGGCTTACGGAGAATTCGCCCCTGCCTGATGACGACCTTTACCACCATCATCGCCTTGTTGCCCATCATGCTCTCGACCGGAAGTGGTTCCGACATGGCTCAGTCGATGGCCTGGCCGGTGATCGGCGGCATGACGGTCGCGCTGCTGACGCTGTTCGTGGTGCCGGTGGTCTTCGCCGGGTATAAGGAATTCAAAATGAATCTCGGCCTGCACGATCGCCACTGGGCCGGCGAGGATTAGCGGGCGAAGTCTCTCTGGTGCGAATCTGTTCGTAAACCCGCGTACAGTATATCGATACGGATGTACAGTATCTGCCTGCGGCTCCGAAGGGTGTAAATCTAGGGGGTCTTGGCAAGGTATAGACAA
>JBBDLY010000472.1:977-2098 GCA_040878585.1 Pirellulales bacterium | reverse complement strand
CGATGCCCGAGTCGTACCATTGCGCGCCCTCGGTGGCGGTGGTGGCCGTAGGAGACAGGGGCGCTAACACCCCGATCACACGGCCTTGGATATCGACCAACGGGCCGCCGTAGTTGGCGGGCGAGATCTTGGCGTCGGTCTGCACCGCCTTGCCCCAAACACGGTTCACCGCACTGACGATCCCCACAGATACGTTGGGCTGGTCGCCGGGAAACGTCCGCCCCAGCGCGATCGACCAGCCGCCGGGGAAGACTTCCGCGGCGGGTGCGGCCTCCGGCACTTGCAGCTTATCGAGTCCGTCGACCTTGGAGAGATCGACCTTCAACAACACCAGTTGCCGCGAATCGTCCCGAGAAATGATCTCCGCGGCGCTGCGCGCTCCGCCCGGCAGTTCCACCAACACCTGGGCCGGCTTGCCGGCGAAAGGGAAACTGCTGGTGATGATGTAGCCGTCTTCCCCAACAACCAGACCGGTCGACGGCCCCGGCGTGACTCCGCCTTGTTCAACCACTTCGACGGCGCCAACCGTCTCGATGCGAACCACCGACGGACCGAGTTTGGCGGCCACCGCGCGAATCGCTTCTTCTTGAAGCTCGGCCAGACCTTGGCCCAGCCCGGTCGACGCGCAAGTCAGCCCCAGCAGGGACGCCAACAGACAATGGAGAACTAGGTGATAGGGCTTCATGGAGTGATCTTTTCCAGTGGTGCTTGTAGCGTGAAGGTCTTGAAGTCCTGGCCGCGCATGACCGTGACCTTAATCTGTTCGGTATTCTCGATATGTCGCAATTCGGCGGCCACGTCGTTCCAGTTGCGAACCAGCGCCTGGTCGATGAACAGCAGCAGGTCGTCCGCGGCAATTCCAGCCTCGGCCGCGGGAGAACCAGGCAGGATGCCGTCGACGAATGGCGGCGTATTCTCCACGACGTTGGGTACCAGGACCAGACCGACGTCGGCCAACTTGAGCGGGTTGCGTGCCGATAAGTCGTCATCTTGCCGGCTGCGAACTTTGCCCGCCTTGATGTCGTCAATCGCTTCCCGCATCACCGCAACCGGTACCGTGTAGTTGAGCCAGGTGCTGGTCGAGGCGTTTTTCAGTTCCTTGCCCAACATGCCGAGCAGCC
>JBBDLY010000472.1:0-967 GCA_040878585.1 Pirellulales bacterium | reverse complement strand
CGGCCTTGATGATCGGTCAGTGCGCCGCCGGCGGCGCCCGGGTTGTTCGTGATGGCGTCGGTCACGTAAACTTTGCCGCGAAACGGCGTTTTGTAAACGCCTTTGCGGGCATCGAGTTCCGTGATCGCCGAAATAACTCCGCGCTGCACGCTGGCCGGCTCGTTGCCGGTGGCCACGCCGTAGAGGTTACTGAACGCCAACACCCGATCGCCGGGGGCCGCTTCAGATGCTTCGTCCAGATCGAAAGGGATCACGGCTTCGGCGTCGATTTTCAGTACGGCGACCTCGAGCGTCGGATCGGCGCCAAGCAGCTTCGCCTCGTAGCCGCGGCCGTCGTCGAGTACGACTCGGATGACCGTGGAATCGAGCACGTAGCTGAAGACGGTCACGATATGACCGTCCGGCGAGATCAAGAAGCCGCTTTGATACGATTCCAGCCCCCGAAAGCCGCCCGCGCCGTAGATCTTGACGATCTTCGGCTGCGTCTGGCCGATCACCTCCGAGTAGGAAGGCCCGGCAATCGTCGGCCGCGCACCCAGCAGGCCGGCAAACAATACCAGGCAGCAGAGCGGCACATATTTTCGTAGTTGATTCACCAAACTAATCCCCTGACTGAGGTCTATTCCGTCGTGTCTTCATCGTTTGCTTCCGCCTCGTCGGCGGGCGCTGGGTCCGCATCCGGCTCGGTGCCGGCATCCGCTGGCGGATCGTTGTCGGGCGGGTCTTCGGCATCCTTGGCCGGCGCGAGACCGACTTCCCACTGCACGTTCTCGAACCGAGCGAAGATGTCGTTGCCATGGCGAACGCTGATCTTGTTTGGCAGCATGCGGCCGTCGACTTCTTGATAGTCGGAAAAGTACAACTCGCACGGATCGACGCCGCTGTCGGGGAACATCTCGATGCCGACTAATAGGCCGTCGGCCGGAGAGAACAGAAATCGCGTCTCGATTCCTTCGTGAATACCGAC
>JBBDLY010000471.1:0-2099 GCA_040878585.1 Pirellulales bacterium | reverse complement strand
TCCAAAAAACTCAACACTGTGGTCGTTTACCCACAGATTCTGGTGAAGACCCAAATGCTCAAGGAGATACACGTGAGCCGGCCCTTTCAGGAAGCGAGTTTCGCGACGTTGCCGCTGGTCGGCATCCTGCGCGGTTTCTCTGCGGAGGCCACCGCCCGCATGATTGCCGCCGCCGTCGAAGGGGGTCTGCTCACGGTCGAGGTGACCATGAACACGACCGGCGCGGCCGACATGATCGCGGCGGCGGTGGCGGCGACCGGCGAGCAAATCAACGTCGGCGCCGGCACGGTTTGCACGACGGACGATCTGCACGCCGCCCTGGCAGCCGGTGCGAGCTTCATCGTTTCGCCGATTGTGGCCGTGGACGTCATTACCGAGTGCGTGGCCCGCGGCGTGCCGGTGTTTCCGGGCGCGATGACGCCTACCGAGATTTTTCAGGCCGCCCAACTCGGCGCTCGGATGGTGAAGGTCTTCCCCGCACCAATCGTGGGACCGGAATTCATCAAGCTGGTTCTCGGTCCGCTGGACGACGTCTCGCTGCTGCCGACCGGCGGAATCACGTTGGAAAACATGGCCGACTATTTTCAGGCCGGCGCCAAGGCGGTCGGCATTGCCGGCCCGATCTTCAACAGCCAATTTGCCGCGGCCGGCGACTGGAACGCCGTTCGCGCCGCCGCGGCTGCGTTTGTGGCCCGTTATCAAGAAATCGCCGCCCAAGCATGAAATGCTGAAACGATTCGTCGGCGGCGGCGTATCGATATCCATGCGGTGCTGGCCCCGTTGACCGAACTGCGGCATAATGCGCCGTTGCGGCTCGAATCAATCACGTCTCAAAATGCAGTTGTTTCATGCCCCTCACGCGACACTTTCTCGGCTTCGAGACTCCCGCCCTGGCCGCGGCGGTCGACTATCTGGTTGGCCGTTATGCCAGCGACGGGGCGCTCGATCTATCGCGGACCATGCTCGTGCTGCCGGGCGGTCGTGCTGCTCGGCGGTTGCTCGAGCTGTTGCTTGAACGGGCCGACCGCGACAACCTGCGGCTGAAACCTCCCACCACTGTCATGCTCGCCGGCCTGCCCGAACGGCTGTACGAACCGCAGCGGCCGTTCGCCAGCGATCTCACCCAGCGACTGGCCTGGGTCCGGGCGTTGCAGCAGATCGATCCGGCCGATTTGCAGGCGGTGCTGCCGCAGTTGCCGCCGAGTTCCGATCCGGCTCGCTGGCTCCCGTTGGGAGAGATGCTGTCGCGGCTACACGTGGAGTTGGCGGCCGACGGCCTCGATTTCGACGACGTGGTCCGTTGCGGCGAATCGCTGGCCGGCTTCGAGGAAGTCGCCCGCTGGCAAGCGTTGCGGGCCGTGCAGCGAAAGTATCTGACGATTCTGGATGGTTTGCAAATCTGGGACCAGCAGACCGCCCGGCTGGTGGCGATTGAGCGCAAGGAGTGCGCCACCGACAATGACGTGATATTGATCGGCATGGTCGATCTGAACCGCACGGTGCGGCTGATGCTCGATCAAGTCGCCGATCACGTGACGGCGCTGATCCATGCTCCGGCGGAACTGGCCGACCGCTTCGATCCGCACGGCTGCCTGTTGCCAGACGTATGGCAAGACGCGCCGCTGGCGATCGACGAGAACCGCATCCGGCTCGCCTATCGGGCCAGCGATCAGGCGGAGTCGACCGTTCGCACGGTGGCCGAATACGAGGGCCGCTTTGCCGCGTCGGAGGTCGTGATTGGTCTGCCCAACGAATCGCTGGCGCCGCTACTGGCTCGTAAATTCGACGAGTGCGGCGCGCGAACCCGCTGGGTTGCCGGTCGGGCGATCGAGCAAACAGGCCCTTACCAGGTGCTTTCCGCGGTCGGCGACTGGCTGGCAAGCAACCGCCTGGAAGACCTCGCCGCGGTGTTGCGACAGGCCGATCTGTACGACTGGCTACTGGCCTGCGGCGTTGAGGAAGGCTGGCTGGAGGAACTCGACAAGTATCGTTGCGAGCATTTGCAGGCCCGCCTGTCGAACCATTGGCTGGGAAGCGAACGGACGACGGCGCGGCTGCGGGCGGCCGTCGCTCGGCTTCAGCAGCTTCTCGCGCCGGTG
>JBBDLY010000470.1:0-2105 GCA_040878585.1 Pirellulales bacterium | reverse complement strand
AAGTCCTCAATCTCGACTGCGGACTTCATTCTCTCCCGGAAAATCATCCGGAATCGGAATCGTCACTTCGCCGGTGGCGGCCCATTCGCTGCCGCGAGTCAGGGTGGTGATGAAGCCGACGCATTTCATGGAGTAGTCTGCGTGGCCCATCGGCGTGTGAAACACGCGGCCATCGCCGTAATCGATGGTCATGATCATCGGCTCGTGAAGGCCGCGGCCCCCCTTTTCCGGCGCGGCATACGAGGTCGCCAGAATGCTCATGCTCTCGCCAGGGCCGCGGAGGTGGCCGTATAGCTCGTCCTTGGCGTGCAACCAGGCGGTCGGCATTCCCTTGGTCACAGGGTGGTTCTCGTCGCGGACGATCACCTGAAACTCATGCTGCGGACCGTGCGACCCGCCGCGGCCGGCCGATTCATCGCGGATGAGTTTTTCGTCGGAGTCGAGATAGACGTAGGGTCCGCTCTTCTCGTTGCGTCCGCCCCAGCCGCCGAGGCCGATCATGCGGTTGTACTCTTCCCAGTCGCCAAAAGAATTATTCGCCGCATGGACCACGACAAACCCGCCGCCGCCAGAGACGTAATCGAGCAACGCCTGCTCGGTTTCCTTGCTCCACCGTTGGCCGTTGTAGTTGGAGACCACCACGTCGTACTCGGCAAATGCCGGCTTGTAACCGCTGATATCCTGGCCGCCCGGCGGCGAAGTCGCCACATCGACGGTAAATCGTCCGGAATCCTCCAGGGCTTTCTTCATTACCGGCGTGGTCGATTTCCAATTGTGGTTGTTCTGGCCGTCGAGGATCAGCGCCTTGAGTTTCTCGGCCGCCTGGGCTGAGGAGCCGGCCAAGGTCGCAAACAAAAACACGGTAAGCAGTACGAACGACAGACGCTTCATCATGGCGGGAACTCCAGAGGGAGGCGAAGGGATGGATTGCAAGTCATTAAGTCTATTCGACTCAGCAGTGATTCTCAACTGTTTTCGCCGCCAATCGTGTGTTGGTCCTCGATCAAGCCGTCGCGCGTCGCCCCTGTCAGACCAAGCAGGCTGGGGACGCAATCCTGACGAACACTTCACGCCATTTGCCACATTCGAGACGGTTCTCATGCATTTGGCGCCTCGGAATGGCCGATCTCTAGAATGACTGTTTTTCTACCGCTTAATTGTCGCACCGTCGCAGGGGAGCAATCTGCAACCGGAGCGGCAGGCGGGTGGTAGGCGGTTGCCCGCACGCCGGGCGGCAATAATGCGCCGTGCGGCAGTAGGGTCGTGTCCATAGATCAGGGAAGATCGAGGTTCGTCATGGAATTGAAGACAACCCGCTTCGGCGTCCTGCGCGTCGCCGAGAGTGATATTTTGGATTTTCCGGAGGGCCTGCCCGGGCTGGAAGAATGCCGGGAGTGGGTGTTGTTGCCCGATCTGCGGAACGACGCCGTCGCCTGGCTGCAATCGACCTCGTCGCCGGAGATCGCCCTGGCGGTGGTTAGCCCCCGGCGGTTTGTGGCCGACTACACGGTGCGGGTCAGCCCCGCCGAGTTGCAGCCGTTGGGAATGAGCAGCAAGCACGACGCCCAGGTATTGGCGATTGTCAGCGTTCACGCCGGCGAGCCGACGCTCAACCTCAAGGCGCCGCTGGTAATCAACCGCCGCAACCGCATCGGCCGCCAGGTGGTGACCAACGGCGACATGCCGTTGCAATGCAGTCTGCGGCTCGCGTCGACACAACAGCGCCAAGCGGCATAACCGGGCGCGGTTCGGTTGGACCGTGTCTCCGCTTGGTTTTTTGCCGATCAATCGAGAAGAAACCACACCGTTGCCACACCGCCGACGACGCACGACCCCAGGGCGCGAGGCGAATTCCCATCACATTTTTGCCTCGCCGCGAGAATAGAGAAGGAGTCATCGATGCTTGTACTGTCGAGACAACGCGACGAGAGCATCATCATCGGCAATAATATTGTCGTGACGATCGTCGACGTTCGCGGCGACAAAGTGCGACTGGGCATCGATGCTCCGGCGGAGATTCCGGTCCACCGCCGCGAGGTGTACGAGGCGATCCTCCGCGAGAACCGCTCGGCCACTCAGGTGGAACCGGCCGAGGTGCAAAGCCT
>JBBDLY010000469.1:0-2106 GCA_040878585.1 Pirellulales bacterium | reverse complement strand
CACTAGCGGAATTCGCCAGAATTCCGAGACTCTACATTTTGCTCCGCCGCAACGGAACTCTTCGCGAGTTCCGCTACACCCGTCGAACTCGACTCTCTCGCAGTCACACCAGACTGCTTCAATATTGGTCGGCGCGGCGCATGCTGCTCGATGCCCTGGCGCGGCGCTGCATCCGCGAGGCGCGGCGCACCGCCGTCAATAGTTCGCCCAACTGCGTGCGAAGATTCGGCCGCTCGGTCAGCCGATACGGCGAATCGGCCGGCAGTTCCGCCATCAGGCGCGCGTGCGCCTGCCCCAGGTTGTGGTACGGCAGCGAAGGGAACAGGTGGTGCAGTGCATGGTAGCGCAGCCCCAGCGGCGCCCACAGTTCGGCCGTCCAGAGCGAGTTCGGAAAGTTGACGCTGTCGAGCAACTGTTCCTCGAACGTCATTTCGCCGTTGCGACTCATGTAACGATGCGCCCCCAAGGTGCGAACATGGTTGAACATGAGAATGCAGACGGCGATCAGGTAAACCCGCACCGGAAAGTCGGCCGGCAGCACGCCCCGCGCCCAGAGCGTGGCCGCGGCGACGATGAACAGAAAGCAGCCCATCTCTTGCATGTGGATAATCGCCAGCGTCCGCCGCTGCTGGGGAAGTTTCCGCACGTAGGAGAGATCGATCACCATGCTCGAGGCGTGCCGATGCAGCCAGCGGCGCAAGGCGGGACTGAGCCACGAAATCGGCGTGAACAACCCGAATCGAAGGACAGCCAGAATCGGAAACACCAATGGTTCAAGTAAGAACAGAATTAGATCGCGAAACGGCCGGGTTCCCAACGGCAGGTATTCGCCGTCGTGCTCGGTGCCGTAGTGTTTGCGGCGATGATGATCCAGATGGGGATAATACGTGTAGCTGGGCATCAGAAAGGGGATGCCGCAGAACAGGTTCCACACCACGCGAAACGCCTTGAACCGATCCCGCGGCAGGTGCGTCAGCTCGTGCGTGAACAGGCTCGCTCGATAGTAGGCCAACACCGCCACCACAAAGGCCAGGATCTGCAGCGGCGAAAACAGCGGCACCCGCGGCACGGTCACAAAGGCGATGCCGCCGATGGCGATCGTGGCCAGAAAATCGAACCAGTATCGCGACTGGCGGGGCGTGAACAGGTCGCTAAGCAGTTTGCGGGTGGCGCCGATATTCAGCCCCGGCTGTCGGGCGATGGACTGTTTCATGGCTGTTGCTCTTTCGTTGATAGCGCGGGAGAACCGGCAGTTCTGGCCGCGAACGATCGAACGAGGTTGGCGACCGCCGCAAAGCGCCCCGCCCGCCTCGGCAGGGGAACCGGGCCGTTTCTTTCGTCGGTTCCTGCCCGCTGCAAGTGTGACTCAACGAATGTTTTTTCGCTCCATCGGCCCGATTCGTCCCGTGAAACCGGCAGAACTCCTACAACCTGTCTGCCTCGGCGAGTGCGGCCGATTGCAGCCGCCTGGGGCCGACGTTAATATGTTATTACCGCGCGTCGACGCGCGGCAGCCGCTTGGATCGAAGTGGAACATCTTGACGCACGCTGAAGCCCGCCGCCTTCCCGATTGACGTCCCAGCATCGAGGCCGCCGTCGCTGAGTTTCGGTTTGTTGGAATCCTTCCCTTCCCCCAGCGGCGAGTCCAACACGGCCCTAGCGGCCGCGCACGCGTCCCACGAGCCTTTTGCGTCGAATCTCATGAATCCATCGACTCGTCGAGAAATCGTCCTCACCGGTTACTCGGTCGTAAGTCCAATCGGCATCGGGCGGGAAGCCTACTGGGACTCGATGACGCGGCAGCAGAGCGGGCTGGGGCCGATCACGCAGTTCGACGCCGGCGCTTATCCGGCCAACATCGCCGGGGAGATCGACGACTTCGACCCCAAGCAATACGTGCGTCCGCGGAAGAGCCTCAAGGTGATGTGCCGCGACATACAAATTTGCTTCGCGGCCGCCGATTTGGCGTTGTCGCACTCCGGACTGGACACTTTTGATAAAGACCCCGACCGATTCGGCGTGGTGTTCGGCGCCGACATGATGTACAGCCCAGTGGAGGAGGTCGTCGACGCCTATAAAAGCTGCGTCGTCGACGGAGAGTTTCAG
>JBBDLY010000468.1:811-12628 GCA_040878585.1 Pirellulales bacterium | reverse complement strand
GCGGTTGGCCGTCTCGGGCAATTTTGACGGCGACCTCGCTGCCCGCCATGCCGAGCAGCAGCGACTCGGTGGCGGCACCGCTCTCGACCGATTTGCCATCGACTTCCAGCAGCACGTCGCCGACGCGGATGCCGGCGTCGGCGGCCGAATAGCCGACGTAGTCGATCCGCAGTCCACCGTCGGCGGCAGCCTCGCCCGCGGTCAAGCCGGGACTGAAGTCGCGCAGGTCGATGGTCACCTCGTGCCGATGATTCTTCTCGTTGGAAGTCAGTCCCGTATAGGCGACAATCTCCCCTTGCTCACGGACGGCGATTAGATCTTCGTCCAGCAGTTCGTGCGTGTGTCTTAGTGAAGTCGCCACGAACAGGTAGCTGGCGGCGGCCATCGCCAGCAGAAACAGTGTGCCGACGGCGGAGAAACCGAGCACGCGGCCCAGCACGATTTCGCTGGCCCGCACCGGCTTGGTGGCGACGGTATAGATGGTCTTGTTTTTAATATCGTTGGGTAAACTGAACACGCTAAGAAACAACGCCAGTAGCAACACCAGGAACGTGGTCGAGGTGAGTACGAAGCTGAGATAGAGCTGCGCGGGGCTGTCGGTATTGGGATTGAGAAACCAGCCGGCGAACATCAAAATCAGCGCAAAGATAACCAGCACCACCCAGATACGGCGGCGGAATGCTTCCCGCGCGGCGAGCCAGGCCAGGCCGTAAATGCGGCGCGGGGAGATGCGGATCAAATCGTTCAGGCCGCCGGAAACGCTGCCGACGACGAGCGCGGTGCCGCGGCCAGGCCCGTGCCGGAACACGGCCGAAAGCCACCCGATGAACAGCGCCAACAACGAGACAACCAACACCACGCCGCCAAACATCACGATCGCGGCGCTCGTGTCGGGACCGCCGAACAACCAGTTGGTATAGGACGGAATGTTAGGATCGATTTCCATGCCGCGACTGTATTTGCTGCTGGGTGAGTTCGTCTCGGTAAGCTGCGAAAAGTTCCGCTAGCCGGATCACTGCTTCTCTTCGACCGTCGGCGTCGCCTTGCTCGTTTCCATCCGCACGTTGGCCCGCTTGCCGGGCCGCTCTTCGCTTTCCCGCACGATCTTGAGGAACAGTTCCTCCAGCGTGGTGGAAGGATTGTCCATCTGCAATACCTGGCCGTGATGCTTGGCAACCACTTGGCGAATCTCTTCCCGAGCCTCGGGGCTGAGGTCGGTCGTGCGGATCTGCGTGACGTCGCGGACGGTCAACAGGCTGTCCACCCGGCCGAGTTCTTTCAGTTCCCCTTGGTACAGAATGGCGATCCGATCGCAAACGTCCTGCACGTCCGCCAGCAAGTGGCTGCACATCACCACCGTCTTGCCTTCGTCGCGAAGCCGCAGAATCAGGTCCTTCATCTCCCGCGTGCCAATCGGATCGAGTCCGGTGGTCGGTTCGTCCAGCACGATCAATTCGGGGTCGTTGATGAGCGCCTGTGCCAAGCCAATTCGTCGAGTCATCCCCTTCGAATACTCCTTGAGCGGCCGCTTCTTCGCCCAGTTCAGGCCCACCATGTCGATCAACTCGGCCGTGCGCTTTTTGCGTTCGGCCGTGCTCATGTCGAACAGGCGGCCGTAGAAGTCGAGTGTTTCCTCGGCATTGAGAAAGCGGTACAAATACGATTCCTCGGGCAGGTAGCCGATCCGCTCGTTCTTGGTCACGTCTGTGGCGTCCTTGCCGAACACCAGCGCCTCGCCACTGGTGGGAAACAGCAGCCCAAGCAGCATCTTAATGGTGGTCGTCTTGCCCGAGCCGTTGGGGCCAAGCAGGCCGAAAATTTCGCCGCGACGGACCTCCAGGTCGAGCGCTTTGAGCGCCCGCACCTTTTGCCGCCCCCAAAAGTCGCGGTAAACCTTGGACAGATTGCGGATTTCGATAATGACTTCGCCGAGGGGCTGCCGCGCGGTGCTGGCAGTGACGGTCTCGTCCGCCGGGGTCGCTTCAATTGCCATGGAGTGCGGAACCTGTGAGAAATGGAGAATGGAATGTCGCGAACGGCAGGCAGGTCGAGATTGCAACAAAAAGCTGTACGCAGCGGGCTGCGGCGGAGTTCGCCCTGGCGGTTCGCCATATTGCGCGGCCGCTGGTCGATCGATGCCTGATATGGACGGACTTGGCCCGAGAGGACCGAGTGGAAACCTTCAATATAAGCTGGCGGATGCCGTGAAACAAGCACTCGGTGCGTAGCGCTAACCCGAATCGCAGCAACCAGTTCGTTGCGGCTGCCGCGATCCGGCGGCGGTACATCGGCCGTGCATCCCTGTAGGGCCTGGCGACAAGCCCCGCGGCAGGCAGTAGACTCTAACACACGGAAAACAAGCGAAAATAAGGCAAAACCGCATGCCCACCGACCCGTCCGCCGACTATAAGCAAGCCATCGACTACTTGCTGGGGCGAATCAACTACGAGCGCAATATCGCCGTTCCCTACGCAGAACGAGCCTACAAGTTGGGCCGCATGCGGGAATTGCTCCGCCGCTTGGAGGATCCGCAAAACTGCTTTCCGATCGTCCATATCGCGGGCACCAAGGGAAAAGGCTCGACCGCCGAAATGCTCTCGCGAGTGCTGCAAGCGGCCGGACTGCGGGTGGGCGTCTACAGTTCGCCCCATTTGGAGCGGCTGGAGGAGCGGTTCGCCGTCGACAGCCGCCCCTGCTCGGCCGAGGAGCTTGTCGCCCTGGTGCGGCAATTGCAGCCGGTGGTTGAGCTGATGGACCGGGAAACCTCGCAACCGCAAATCGATGAACTCGGACCGACCTATTTCGAGCTGACCACGGCGATGGCGCTCGCGCATTTCCAGCGACGGGCCGTTGACGTCGCCATCCTGGAAGTCGGCATGGGCGGCCGGCTCGATTCGACCAACGTCTGCATGCCGATCTGCTCGGTCATCACCAGCATTAGCTTCGACCACACCAAACAATTGGGCGATACGCTGGCCAAGATCGCCGCCGAGAAGGCGGGCATCATCAAGCCCGGCGTACCGGTTATCAGCGGCGTCGATCAAGCGGAGCCGCGGGCGACGATCGCCGACAAAGCGCACCAGGTCGGCGCGCCGCTGAAACAGGTCGGCGTCGATTTCGATGGCGGCTACGCCGACGGCGCGGTCGACTTTCGGCAGTGCTTCATGGGAGAGTGGCAGTCGGTCGATCGCGTGCGGCTGGGCATGCCTGGGGCGCATCAAGCTTGCAACGCGGCGGTCGCGCTGGCGACGGCCACGTTCCTGCAAGCCTACTGGCCGATCCCCGAGGAAGCGATGCGGCGCGGCCTGCAAGCGGCGCGGCTGCCGGCGCGGATCGAAATCATTCGCCGCGATCCCACGATCGTGCTCGACGCGGCGCACAATCCCGCCTCGATGGCTGCCTTGCTGGCAGTGCTGCAGGCCGAGTTTCCGGACAAACGTGGCACGCTCCTGTTCGCCGCCAGTCGCGACAAGGACTACCGCCGAATGCTCGAACTGGCGCTGCCGCATTTCTCGCGGGTGGTGTTCACGCGCTATCTGGAGAACCCGCGGGCCGTCGCGCCGGAGGAACTGCGGCAACTGGCGGCCGGCATCGCCGATGGCGACTACCGCACGGTCGAGACACCGCGGCAAGCTTGGAGCGAGGTGCAGAGTGCATTGCGTGAAGACGACCTGGTGTGCGTGACCGGATCGTTCTTCATCGCCGCCGAACTCCGCGGCGCGTTGCTCCGCAGCGCGGAACCGGTTGCCGGGTGAGGTGTCATCGCCGCCAGCCCGGATTAGCGCTAGTCGGGAAACCTCCAAACCGCGGTCGCCAAACGAGCCAAATCTCGTTGGCGGTTCTTGATTTGCTCCACTGTCCAGTCTGGATATTGGCTTAGTTCCTTCGTTAGTTCGTATTGGCTCGCAGCGAAGATGGACTTCTTGTCGTCGAAAGGAAGTTGCTCCGCATCCTTGTTCTTTCCAGATTCCAATAGGGCATAGTTGCCGAGACGCGCCACATACCGCTCATGCTCTTCTTCGTTGAAGACACGCTCCCATTCCGTATTGGGCCTCTCGGGCAGAACGTGCTCGATGGATGATCTCGTCGAATGCCAGCCTATATCGGCGCCGGACTTCTGCCGTTCGAGGCGACAAAGAATATAGCGGATCAGCCGCTTGCCCGTGGTGCTGGTGGCTCGGCGATAGACGGCAAAGTCCGCTTTAAACTCCTCGTCGGTGACATACACCGAAGCCAGTAGTCGCCGGATTTCTCGCGGCCCGATCTTCCGCGTTTCGACGGCAACGGCCGCTTCGTTGTAACGCTTTTCCAGTTCATGCGTACTGAGGCGGCTGATCACATTGAACCGAAAAGAGAGTGTAGCGCAGTCTCGCAGGACGATCGCGACGTCTTTCGCCGACAGCTTGCGAATCGCCGCCAAGGCCAGCGGCTTGTACTGGCTCACGCCGAACAGGGTCAACGCGCGCACTTCCTCGGAGGCGCCTGGAAAATCTTCCCAAAAGTCGTCGTCCGCGCTCGCCAACGCTCGATAGCTGTAGGAGGCCTTTTCCAATTCGTTGATTAGCAAGATGGCCCCGGCCCCGTCGCAGACTGTCTCCCGGACCTTGCGAAACAGCTTCTCTTGCCGGACGTAGTCTTGCGTGGAATTGAAATAGTGCCGTAAGAACTCCGGGAGACGCCGGGCGCCAATCTGTTCAGAAATGCGACGCCATTTTCGCATCACGTGCTGCAAGTCGCCTTTGCCCTTGGTTGCGACCATCGACAGCAGGTAGTTCTTGATGAGATCACTTGAGGTGAGTTCCAGCCCGCGGGCGTTGAGTGTTTCAAAAACCGTGTAGGCGCTGACGTCGTTTTCGACGGACACCTGGATGAAGAATATTTTGACCGCCACGAATTGGTCGACCCACTTGGCGATCGTGGCGCCGTCGGAATCGGCAAATTTTTGGTCGATCTTCTCGCTAAAGTATCGGTACGCTCCCCACAGCAACTTCTCCGAGTCGCTCAGCGCTCGCACGCTGGCCGGCTCGTCGAGTTGCACCAAGGTGCCTTGATAGAAGTCGTCGTCGTGCGAGTTCAGACGAAGTTTACTGGAATAGGTTAGCGAGCCGGGGTCCTTCGTTCCAATAAAGCTCTGACGTAACAAGTTGGCCCGTTCCAGATTCTCTTTCTGCTGGCTCCCCGCGTTCGCCAGGACAACCAGCCGACGGATCACCGCCAAAATCAAGATACTCAGCGTGGCAAGCCGCTGTTGCCCGTCAATAATCGTAAACGCCTCGGGCGACTCGTCCTGCTTGAGAACGATGGCCCCCATGTAGTGTTGTGGAACCTTATTCTGTTCCATCTCCACGAGATCAATCCAAACATCCTCCCAATTCTCGTCCTTCCACGAGTAATCGCGCTGATACGGCGGCACATGGTACATCCGACCATTGCCCATCAGCGTCTTGAGGTTGACCGTGTTCGTTTGCAGTAGGTGAGAAGTGCTCATGTCTGGATTCTACCCAGATTCACAAGAATGAACCACGGAAGTTGGCTATTTTGCCGATTGCCGGACGCACCCGCCAACCCAGCAAAAAAAATCCCGCGCTCGGGAAGCACTACCGAGGGCGGGATCTACTGCAACGGAGCTGGAGACGCAGACGCAGTTCGCTTCCTCTCACTTCACCCTGCCAGGATGATTGGTTAGCGCGGTTGGCCCGGTCGGGCCAGCCAGTCGCTGTCGGTGGTTTCTTCATTCTCGAATGGTCGGTGGGCGACCGGTGCGTCGTCGTTCCACGCATCGACCAGCAATGCGGCCAACGGCATGTCGCCCGCCGATTCCTGTCGCACCAGCACGGCGCGGCGCTGCTCGGCCTCGCGCTCCGCCCGCACTTCGTCTTGAAGCTTGCGGATCAGGCTGGCGATGTACGGGTCGGCCCACGGCAGCAAGTCGCGGGCACTCGGCCGCAGGCGGTTCTCGATGGCCGGCGGCAGCAACGAGTCGTGGCTGGTTTCGGCGGACAGCCCCCGCTGGCTGGCGGACACTTCCACGACGAGGCATTTAATCTTGCGAGCTTCGGTAGTGGTTCGAGAGACCATGATAAGACCTTCCTGATTGGACTTGGGATGTGAATCCGTTCAAAACTCGACTCGATTCGGTCGAGTGTACTTGCTTGGTTTCCCGGCTGAACTCTCTTGGCCGGTAAACGGCTCGCCGCGAGCGGCCGTTGGTTGGCATCCTCTCGCTGCGACGTGTGGGGACTAACGCAGCTTGTGGACCAAACGCGCAAGAAAATTCCGATGCGATTCGGCCTCGTTGCGTAAGGTGATTACAGAAATCGACTTATGGCATCGGAAAAATCCACGCCAACCGCCCGCGGTGCGATTTCAACGGCTGACCGGATGGCAGGAATTTCAACGAGATTGCAACCGCCTGTTAAGCCTGGGTGGCTTGGGGAAATTGGGCGGGCGATCGTCATCTCACTCGCTAGCTGTATACCTCTGGTGGCGGCGTGCGTTAAGCGGCGCGGCGAGCGGTGTTGGCTGCATCTAGTTGCTGCTTGAGATATTCCACCGCCCGCTGCAAAGCGGGATCGTAGTCGAGCGTGTGGGCCGCTTCCGGCGTCGGCTTGCCGGGATCGAAGCGGTCGATCGCCTGACGCGCCTCGCGGCGCTGTTTCTCTGATTCCTCAGTCGCCTCGATACGAAACGCCTCGTCCGGCTGCACGCCCCATTCGTGACTCTCCTCGGCATCCTTGAGGCGATGAATGTTCTTCTCGCTGGGGCGCCAGAAACTACTGGTGGTGAGCTTGAGGATGCTTTCGCCCCCCTCGACCGAAATCATCTCCTGCACCGACCCCTTGCCCCAGCTTCGCGCGCCGATCAGTTTGGCGCGGTCCTGGTCTTGCAGGCAAGCGGCGAAGATCTCGCTGGCGCTGGCACTCTCGCGATTGACCAGCACGACCATGGGAAAACCAAGGAACGTCCCTTCCGCTTTAGCCGAGTAGGTGTCCTTGATCGCTCCATCGCGTCCCCTGGTGGTAACGATCACGCCGCGATCGACGAACATATCGCAGATCTCAACCGCCGCTTTCAGGTAGCCGCCGGCGTTGTCCCGGACGTCGACAATCAAGGCGTTCAATTCCCCTTGTCGCTTCAGGTCCGTCAACACGGTACGCAGTTCGCCGACCGTCTGATCGCCGAAGGTTCTCAGACGCACGTAGGCGATCCGCGGATCGGACCGCAGTCGGTAGACCCACTTCTTGTCGTCGCCGCGATAATCCCCCAGCACGCTGTCGACGTCGATTTCGCTGCGGACCACCGTGACGTGGATCGGTTCGGCCTCTCCCTCGCGTCGGACCGTGATCTCGACCGGCACCCCGGCGGGACCGCGGATGGCCCGCGCCGCATCATCGGCGGTCCACTGCAAGGCATCCTTGCCGCCGATCGCCACAATCCGGTCGCCCGGTCGCAGACCGGCGTCCCAGGCGGGGTGCGGCCGTCCGATGATCGTGTTGCCCAACCGCAACTCGCTGGTCTCCGGATCAACATGCAGCTCGACACCGATGCCCACGAAATGCTGGTCGAGATCCTCGCGGTACTTGGCCGCGTCCTGCCGCGGCACGAAGCCGCTATACTCGTCCAACTCATCGGTCATGGCCCGCACGGCGGCGGCGAACAGTTGTTCTCGCGGCACATCTTCCAAGGCCCGCTGGTGGATCTTGTCGAGCGCCTCGCCCACGAACCGCCCGTACAGGCTCCTCTGCGCCTGTTGATAACAGGCGATGGAAACAATGATCGCCAGCAAAATCGCCACTATATTGTTTCGCGGCATCAATCGTGGTCTCGGTACACGGGGGTATTCTCGACTCCTGCCATTATAATAGTAAACGATCGGGCCGTGAGAGCAAGTTCGCCGGCCCGGCCCGCCAGGTAGATGCATTTCGGCGGCGACTCCTTATAATGGCGGCGTTCTGGTTCCCCCTGTCAATTGGTCGAGAATCACCATGCCCATTCACTACCGTTGCCCTCACTGCGGAACTCAAGGCGCCGCCGCCGAACAATACGCCGGTCAGTCCGGTCCCTGCGCCCACTGCGGCCAGACACTCACCATCCCCGCCGCCGGCCAGCCGGCGATGAGCGGCGGGCCGCCGCCATCGAGCGGCTCCTCGGGCGGCAAGATCGCCATGATTATCGGCGTCGTGGCGGCGGTCGGTCTGGTCGGCATCTGCGTGCTCGGCATCCTGATCGCCCTGTTGCTGCCGGCCATCCAGGCCGCCCGCGAAGCGGCCCGCCGCAACGCGTGTTCGAATAACATCAAGCAGGTATCGCTGGCGATGCACAACTACCACGATATGTACAACTCCTTCCCGCCGGCCTACACGGTCGACGAGAACGGCCAGCCGCTGCATAGCTGGCGGGTGTTGCTGCTGCCGTTCCTGGAAGAAACGGGCCTCTACGATCAGATCGCGCACGACGAACCGTGGGACAGCCCCGCCAATCGCCAGTTCCACGACCGCGTGATGTACTTCTACACGTGCGCCAGTTCCTCCGGCGACCCGACCGAAACCAACTTCGTGGTGGTGGTCGGCGACCAGACGCTGTTTCCGCCCGACGGCCAGACGCGAACATTCGGCGACGTGACCGACGGAATGTCCAATACGATCATGATTATGGAAACCACGCACAGCGGCGTGAACTGGATGGAGCCGACCGACCTGCGGTTCGACCAGATGCGGTTCACGCCCAACGGCGGACCCGACGAGGCCAGCAGCGAGCATCCCGGCCTGGTCAACACCGGCTTCGCCGATGGCAGTGTGCGGCCCGTGTCGAACGACGTCGATCCGCAAGTGCTGCGAGGCTTGCTGACCATCGACGGCGGCGAGATGGTTTCCGGTTGGTGACCGGCGGGCCGCAAAGGTCAATCCATGAATTAATCACAATCTGCGGACATCTGCGCTATCTGCGGACAACTCGTCCGCAGATTTCGCAGATAAGCACAGATGAACAGGCTTTTTTATTTGTAGGCTGCGTCATTTGCGAGGTGTTTTGAACACCCGAAATCAACGAAGCATTTCACATTCAAGGAGCGTGTCGTGGCCATTCCGTATCGCTGCCCCCACTGCGGCGCCGCAGGCGTCGCCGACGATCAATATGCTGGGCAAACCGGCCCCTGTGCGAGTTGCGGCCAAACGCTGGCGATTCCCATTGCTTCCTCTGCATCCGGCCCATTGCCGCCCGGCGGCTCCTCCGGAAGCGGCATTGGCTCGATCGTCATGATCGTCGCCGCGGTGGGCGTTGCCGGCCTATGCGGCATCGGCATACTGATTGCCTTGCTCGTGCCGGCCGTTTCGAGTTCGCGCGACGCCGCCCGCCGTATGCAGTGTTCCAATAACATGAAACAGATTGCGCTGGCGATGCTCAACTATGAATCGACCAACGGCTCGTTTCCGCCAGCTTACACGGTCGACGAGAACGGCCAGCCGCTGCATAGCTGGCGGGTGCTTATTTTGCCTTATCTGGAACAACGGCATCTGTACGAACAGATTGCGCGTGACGAACCTTGGGACAGTCCCGCCAATCGCCAGTTCCACGATGTGATGATCGACATCTACGGCTGCCCCGCTTCCGTGGACGAACCGAGTGATACGAACTACATGGTCCTCGTGGGAGACGAGACCCTGTTCCCTCCGGAGGGAAAATCGCTGGCCCCCAGCGACGTGCGAGACGGCCTGTCGAACACGATCCTGGTGGTGGAGGTCGCCAACACGGGCGTCCACTGGATGGAACCGACCGACCTGCAGTTCGACATCATGGCGTTACCTCCCAACTCCGGCCGGGACGGACTTGCCAGCGAACATCGCGGCATGGCCAACGTCGCCCTGGCCGACGGCAGCGTCCATGCGATAGACGACGATGTCGACCCCCAGACGCTACGAGCCATGTCCACCGCCAGCGGCGGTGAACATGTCCCTGGGAACTGGTAATTCTGTTTGAGTCTTCGTTTGCCAGAGGAGCTTCTCATGCCGATTCACTTTCGCTGTCCTCATTGCGGAGCTGAAGGTTCCGCGGCGGATCAGTACGCCGGCACCACCGGCCCATGTGCCAGATGCGGTCAGACGCTCACTATTCCGGCTGCGGCTGGCGCGGCCTCGCCAGCGCTTGCGCCCGCAACCAAGACGGCGGCCGCGGGCATGTCGATCGGCGTGATCATTGCCATCGCTGCGGGTTGCATGCTGCTGGCGGCGTGTGTTTTGCCGGCTTTACTACTGCCGGCGGTCCAAGCGGCACGGGATTCGGCGCGGCAGAGTTCATCGATCATGAATATGAAGCAGATTGTGCTGGCTATGCAAAATCATCACGACGGCCGGAGAAGCTTCCCGGCCGCCTACACGGTCGACGAAAACGGCAAGCCCCTGCATAGCTGGCGGGTTCACTTGTTGCCCTACGTAGAAAGCAGCCCGTTGTATAGCCAAATTCGATTGGACGAACCGTGGGACAGTCCGCATAACAGCCAGTTTCACGATCGCGCCCCTCCCGTGTATCATTCGCCCAGCGACGCCGGCGCGCCAACTGATACTTCGTACATGGTCGTCGTCGGCGACGAAACCATGTTCCCGCCGAACGGGGATAGGACTAAGCTGACCCAGATTACCGACGGTACTTCGCGAACCATCGCCCTGGTGGAGAATAGCGAAAGCGGAGTCAATTGGATGGAGCCGGTCGATTTAGAATTCGACAAGATGTCGTTTCGACTCAACAGCGGTCCCAATGATCCGCGGGGAGCACACCGGGCCACTGTTTTGGTGGCATATGCCGATGGCGCTGTTGGTCGCTTGCCTGAGAATCTAAGTCCTCAGGATTTCCGCTCCCTGCTGACCGCCAGCGGCGGCGAGCCATTCCAACCGCCCCACTAATGCGCCATGCCGATTGACTTTACCTGTCCTCACTGCGGTCATCCAACCAGAGTCGCCGAGGTCCACGCCGGGCGAACCGGCCCTTGCGCCGCCTGTGGTCAGGCGATCACGCTGCCGACGCTCGACGAGTCGCGGCGGCAAGGTCGACAGGTACGTCGCGGCTCGCCGGCGGCGCTGCTGTTGATGGTCGGCGGGGTGGGCTTCATCGGTCTGCTGATGATCGCCCTGCTGCTGGCGCTGCTGGCGCCGCTTCGCGGCACGTCGCACGCCCAGGCCCGCATCCGCGAGAGCCAGAACAACCTGCGGCAGATCGCGCTGGCCCTGCACAACTACCACGCCACCTACAACTCGCTGCCGCCGGCCTACGTCGCCGACGCCGAGGGCAATCCGCTGCATAGCTGGCGGGTGCTGCTGCTACCGTGCCTGGACCGCGACGACCTTTACAGCCGGTACGATTTCGATGAACCGTGGGATGGACCGAACAACCGGCTGCTGCTCGCCGAAATGCCGGCCGTCTACCGCAGCCCGTCCGACCTGGAAGGCTCCGACGGCGTCGGCTACGCGGTGGTGGTGGGCGATCGGACCCTGTTTCCGCCCGGCGGCGAGGCGGTCGCCTTTGCACAAGTGCGAGACGGTTTGTCGAATACGATCATGGTGGTCGAGGTCCACGACTCGGGCGTCGCCTGGCTCGAACCGGCCGACTTGGAGTTCGACTCGATGGCGATGGTCGTCAACGATTACGTCGACAACGGCATCGCCAGCGGTGAAAGCGGCGCCGCCAATATCGCGTTGGCCGACGGCGAGGTCCGCGAGCTGCGCGTGAATACCCCGCCCGACTCGATCCGCGCGGCCCTAACCCGCGACGGCGGCGAATTCATCCCCCTGCCGTGACCCGTAAAGTGACGGCGGCTTCCAGCCGCCG
>JBBDLY010000468.1:0-801 GCA_040878585.1 Pirellulales bacterium | reverse complement strand
CACGATTCCGGGGGAACTGCGGACAGGCAGAGTCGTTCCATCACAACTGGCACTGGCGGCACAGGTACCAGTGGATTGGATTTTGGCGTAGAATGTATTCGTGCCAGAAATGTTCGGCGTTAAATAGCGGAGCAAGCCATGATCAAGACGGTCGAAGCGGTCATTGATGAACAGGGAAAGGTTCGCTTGTTGGAGGCGGTGCAGCTAAGCGTCCCGCGACGCGCCCTGGTCACCATCTTGGACGAAGGCCCGACATCGGCCACCCACGAAACTGCGTTATTGAGTGAAGCCGCGCTGGCCGAGGATTGGAATCGACCAGAGGAGGACGCAGCGTGGGAACACCTGCAGTCGGCGAGGTAGTCCTCGTCCGTTTTCCGTTTTCGGACATGTCGCAGTTGAAACTGAGGCCGGCAGTTTGTCTCGCGGACGCGGGACGCGCCGACTGGGTTTTATGTCAGGTCACCAGCAACGCGTACGGCGATCCTTGTTCCGTCACTCTTAACGATGCCGATTTCATCACCGGGGGCTTGAGGCGAGCCAGCCACGCGCGACCAGGAAAACTGTTTACGGCAAACGAACAGTTGATCGCAAATTCCGTGGGCAGGCTGCGAGACGATGCCCTGCGCCGTATTGTCGATGCCGTGGTCGCCCTGTTGCGATCAGGGATTCCCTGAGCGCGTCCCAAGCGAGGGCGAATTCATCCTCCTGCCGCCGTGACCCTAACGTGACGGCGGCTTCCAGCCGCCGAGGAATCCGGCCGGGCCGAGTCATCTGCGTGCTTCTGCGTCATCTGCGGACGCC
>JBBDLY010000467.1:0-2118 GCA_040878585.1 Pirellulales bacterium | reverse complement strand
AAGTTGCGGCCCAACTCAAACCGCTCGCTCACCACCGCGCCGCGGGGCAGCGCCTTGTCGGCCTCGGTCTGCGCCCATTGCGTGGAGAACTCTTTGCCGCACTGTTTGCAACCCAGTTTCGGCAACATGCGGTTTTTCTTGGTCTGCTCCATCACGTGCCCGCAATGCGGGCATTCAAACTCCGCCGGCATCCGGACGTCTTGTGTTTCGGTGGTGAGATACGCCAGGCCGAAGCGGAGCGAATCGGCGCCCACTTTCTCCTGCACGTCGAGCGGGTCGATGCCGTTGCCCTTGCTTTTGGACATCGTCTCGCCATAGCCGTCGAGTATCTTGGGATGGATATACACCTCGCGAAACGGCACCTCGCCCATGTTGTGCAGGCCGGCCAGCACCATCCGCGCCACCCACAGCGTGATGATGTCGCGGCTGGTGCTGAGCAAGTCGGTGGGGTAGAAGTAGTCGAGCGCCTCGGTCTTCTCGGGCCAGCCCAGCGTGGAGTGCGGCCACAGCGCGGAACTGAACCAGGTGTCGAGCACGTCGGGATCCTGCGTGAAACCGAGTTCCTCGATGCGGGCCTCAGTCTCGGGGTCTTCGTCCTGAATGCAGACCTGGATGACGGAGAACGGCAGGTCGGCCTTCTCTTCCGGTGTCAGCGACTCATCCTCCCGCGGACGATCGACGAAGTACGACAACTGCCCTTGCTCCAGGGCCGGATCGGCGTCGAGATAAGCCTCGATGTCTTCCAGTTCCTGCTCGTCGTTTTCGACGCGCGACCAAATCGGAATGCGGTGTCCCCACCACAACTGGCGGCTGACCGGCCAGTCGCGCTTCTCGCCGAGCCAATCGAGATAGCCTTTCGCGTACCGCGGCGGAACGATCTTCACACGGCCGTCGCTCACGGCGTCCATCGCCATCTGGGCCAGCGTTTCCATCTTCACGAACCACTGGTCGGCCAGGTACGGCTCGATGGCGGTCTTGGAGCGATCGGAATGCGCCATTTCGATCTGGCGGTCTTCCACCTCGCCGAGCAAGCCGAGTGCGTCCAGATCGGCGATCACCTGCTTGCGGGCGTCCTTGATCGACAGCCCCTCGTACTTGCCGGCCGCGGCATTCATCGTGCCGTCGGGATTGAGAATGTTGATCATCGGCAGGCTCTGCCGCTTGCCCACCTCGTAGTCGTTGGGGTCGTGCGCCGGGGTGATCTTTACGCAGCCGGTCCCCAGTTCCGGCTTGGCCCACTCGTCGCAGACCAGCCGAATTTCGCGGTCCATCAGCGGCAGCAGCACCTTGCGGCCGGCTCGGGCCATGTCGCGGAGCCGTTCCAGTTGAGGCAGCATCTGCTCGCGCCGCACGTCGAGGGTTTCGACTTGCTGTCGAAGGCCGTCTTTCTCCTTGGCAGAGGCCGCGACGAGTTTCGCTTCCAGTTCGCCGCGATACTTCGCCAGGGCCGCGGCCGGGTTTGGATGCACCGCCACGGCTGTATCGCCGAGCATCGTTTCGGGCCGCGTGGTGGCGATCTCCACATGGCTCGGCTCGCCCGGCTGGGCGCCGATCACCGGGTAGCGGAAATGATAAAAGTGGCCGGCGACCGTCTCGTGGAACAGCTCGTCGTCGCTGACCGCCGTTTGCAGGAAGGTGTCCCAGTTGACGAGCTTTTTGCCCTGGTAGACCAATCGTTCCTTGAACAGCGAAAAGAAGAAGTGCCGCACCGCGCGGGCGCAGACGTCGTCGAAGGTGAACCGGGTGCGTTGCCAGTCGCAGCTTGCGCCGATTTGTTTCAACTGGCTAAGGATGCGCGCCTCGTAGGCATCCTTCCATTTCCAGATGCGTTCGACCAGCGCCTCGCGACCGACGTCGTGCCGGGTCTTGCCTTCCTCTTCGAACATCCGCCGCTCGACCACTGCTTGCGTGGCGATGCCGGCATGGTCGGTGCCGGGCATCCACATGGTGACGAAGCCTTGCATCCGCTTGCGGCGAACCACGATGTCTTGCAACGTGTTGTTAAGCGCATGGCCCAAGTGCAGCGCGCCGGTCACGTTCGGCGGCGGGATCACGATCGAGAACTTCGGCCGCCCCGGTTGCGGCTCGGCATGAAAGTATCCGCGCTGTTCCCAAAAG
>JBBDLY010000466.1:0-2120 GCA_040878585.1 Pirellulales bacterium | reverse complement strand
GGACTAAGCTTTCAAGTCAATAGCTGGGTCGAATCGGCCAAGGTCGAGGACGGCCGCTGCGTGGTTCGCTGCAAGGATCGCGATCCGATTCACGCCGATCGAGTCTTGCAGGCCACCGGCCGCGTGCCGTTTACCGAGGGCCTCGGCTTGGAGACCGTTGGCATCGAGACCGATCGACGGGGTTTCATTCAAGTCGACAAGCATTTCGCCACCACCGCCAAGGGAATCTATGCCGTGGGGGACGTGATCGGCGGGGCGATGTTGGCGCATAAGGCTTCCGAGGAGGGCGTAGCCTGCGTCGAGCAGATCGTCAACGGCAGCGGCCACATCAACTACGACACCATCCCAGCCGTCGTCTACACGCATCCGGAGATCGCGTCGGTCGGCAAGACCGAGGAGCAACTCAAGGAAGCGGGCGTCGAGTACAAGAAGGGCGTCTGCCCCTTCGGCGCGATCGGCCGAGCGCTCGCCTTGGGCGATACCAACGGACGCGTGAAGATCCTGGCCGACGCCGCCACCGACCGCGTGCTGGGCGTGCATTGCCTCGGCTTGCGGGCGGGCGACTTGATCGCCGAAGCGGCCGTGGCGATGCAATTCGGGGCCAGCAGCGAGGACATCGCCCGCTGCTGCCACGCCCACCCCACGCTATCGGAAGCCGTTCACGAAGCAGCCTTGGCGGTGGACAAGCGGTCGATCCACACCTGACGTGGCTGGGGCGTCTCGCCGCCGCGAACCGCAAAGCGGCTCGCTACGACATCCCACGCAAATGGATGAAATCAAGAGCATTCATTTTGGAGCACATATTGCAACCAAGTAAGTCCCGATAGGGACGACGGCACGTAGCCTGGGACGTGAGTCCCAGGAACGTTGTCGCGGGAATAGGTGGCCGAGCAGTCCGCGCTGCAATCAATCGGCCGCCTGCCGAGGCCACATCCTGCCGAGGCCGGCCTCGGATCGTTGCGGCATCGGTCACGTCCCGCTGGAAGCCGCACGTCCTACTCGGCCGCTTCTATCGTTAACCCTATTGCCTGGGGTTCCGGCACGACGCGCTCCGCTTGCGTGCCTTCACCCCAGGCTACGCGATGTCGCCGCTCCGCGGCTGTGGGGAATCTTCGATTCGTTTGAACAAACGTGGCTAACGACCTGATATTCGCCCACTGACTCTCGCGAAGAACTTTTTCACTCAACCGCGCGCCTCCACCGGTTCCTCTTCCGCCAACTCCCCGCGGCACTCCGGGCTTGGCGTGCCGCAGAGCGAGCACATGGTTTCGCCGCTCTCATTGGTAGCGCCGTTGAGTCCGCCGCAGGAGCCTTTGATGGTCCGGTTGCTGAGAATCACGCCCACGGCCATGGCGCCCATGGCAACGATGAATGCGACAAAGGCGGCGATGAACGTGGTCATGGTGAATCTTCCGGCTGGATAGTTGATTTGCGAAACAGGTCGAACCCCGGCGTACTCTTCTCGATAAAGTTCTCGCCGTCACGGATGATCATCAACACGGCCATGTCTCGGGACAGCGCCCAATTGTACCCCGCCTCCGGCCCCAGGACCATCAAGGCCGTGGCGTAGGCGTCGGCGTCGATGCAATGCTCGGCGATCACGCTGACCGAGGCCAGGCCGTGCTCGATCGGTCGGCCGGTGCGGGGATCGACGACGTGCGAGAACCGCCGGCCGTCGATCTCGAAGAAATTGCGATAATCGCCGCTGGTTGCCAGGGCGGCATCGCTTAGATGGAGCACGGTTTGGATGCCGCGGCCTGAGTCCGTCGGCGTCTCAATCCCCATCCGCCACGGTTGGCCGTCGCCGCGTAAGTCGCGGGTGCGAACCTCGCCCCCTATCTCCACCATGTAATGGGCCACTTCCTGATTTTTGAGAAAGTCGGCCACCACGTCGACGCCGTACCCTTTGGCAATGGCCGACAAGTCGACGTACACGCCAGGATGCAGCTTCTTCAGCGCGGGGGGATCGAGCCGGGCCTCGAACAACCCGTCGCCCACCCGTCGGGCCGTCTGCTGTAGCAGCTCGTCGCTGGGGACCCTCTCGTCATATTGTTCCGGGCCGAAGTTCCATAGGTTGACCAGCGACCCGACCGTCACGTCGAAGGCGCCGCCGGTCTCGG
>JBBDLY010000465.1:0-2120 GCA_040878585.1 Pirellulales bacterium | reverse complement strand
CGCCACTACACGCCCGGGGCGCTCCGCGAAGCGGCTGCGCTGTACGAAGGGGCCAAGGTGAACGTCAATCATCCCAAGGGGCATCCGGCCGCGCCGCGCGATTATCAGGACCGGCTCGGCACGGTCCGGCAAGTGGTCTATCGCGACGGGGCGGGGCTGTTCGCCGAGCTGCACTTCAACCCCAAGCACGCCCTGGCCGAGCAGTTGATCTGGGACGCCGAACAAGCGCCGCATAACGTCGGCTTCTCGCACAACGTCGAGGCCGTGGTCAAGCGGCTCGACGACGGGCTGCTCGTCGAACGGATCACTCGGGTGAACAGCGTCGATCTGGTCGCCGACCCAGCCACTACCCGTGGACTGTTCGAGAACCAGCAGGACACGGGCCTGCTGGCCGCGCTCCGCGAGGAGAACGAGCACCTGCGCCGCGAGTTGGCGGCGTCCGCGCGGCGGCACGAGGTGAGCGAGCTGCTAGTCGAGTTCCGACTGCCGCCGCTCGATTGCAAGCAGCCGCACGAGCAGGCGATCACCAGCCCCTTGTTCGTCGAGCAATTGCTCGACGCCGACTCGCCGCAACACCGCCGCCGCCTGGTCGAAGAACGCGCCGCCCTCTGCCGTACGCTCCGCGAGCAAGTATCGACCGCAACGACCGTCCCCCAATCGCGCGGCCCGCAGCCGACGACAACGCCGCCGGACGCGAAGAGCTTTGCCCGCTCAATCACCTAGCGTCGATCGGGATGCCACTGCTGCCCTCAGCAGTGGCAGGGTACCGCCCAACGCAGGAAGCTGCGCCCCGTGTTCCTTCGTGCAGATCGCGAACGAACAACGGGACAAACCGTTCTCCAAGAGTCCACTGCTGAGGGCAGCAGTGGCACCCATGCACCCGTGCGTCGTCCCACCAACATCAGCCGGCACGCGCTAGCGTCCGGTTTGAAGTGCGGACCGCAATGGCTAGCGCAAAGTGATCCACAGCGCGAACCGGGGGCTAGCGCCCTCCGGCTGATGTGCGTCCGCATTCCGCTTTCCGCATTCCGCATTTGCTCCACCAACTCACTCCCCACTTCCATCAACTTCAACCCCAGGAACCTCCTTCATGTCGAATCAAATGCGATGGCGTTACGGCGATACGTCGCCGGTTGTTTTCCAGGTTGCCTCGGCGACCGTGATCGAGATCGGCGATTTGTTGTACGTCGACGACGACGAAGTCAAGCCGGCCGGCGACCAGGAGGATCAGGCCTCGCCGGCGGGCAATCAGGAGCTGTTTCACGACAGCTTCGCGGGCGTGGCGATGCAGCAGTCTCCGGCCGGCGAGGCGGAGCCGATCCGCGTGGCTACCCGCGGCGTGTTCGAGTTCGACGCCAGTACCGGGGCCTACGAGATCGGCGACTTCCTTGGCCCCGACGAGAACGTCGCCGGCGACGCACTGGAGAACCAAAAGGTAACCGACGTCGCTGGACCGAACCTGGCCGTCGGCCGCTGCGTCCGCCGCCCAGCCAGCGTGGCCAACAGCGTGCTGGTCGAGATCGTGTCGACGGTCGTGCATGGCGGCCCGCAGGGACCGGAATGATGAGGAAGGAATGCGGAATGGGGAATGCGGAATGCGGCGCAAGCGGATTGCATCACACTCCAACTTCGCCAATCGCTAGCGCCGCATTCCACATTCCGAATTCCGCATTCGTCCTGCCAACTACCCCAACCACTTATTACCGTTTCAACCCAGGAAACTCCCCCATGATTCAATACCGCGAACTCAAGCGACGTTTCGAACTGGATGGACCCCAGCGCACCACGCAGCATCTGCGCGAGGCGCTGGCCCAAGGGCACTTGCGGCCGGAGGACTTCAGCCTCCGCGATCTGGCCGAGACCTTGGTGCCCGACGGGCATCAGTGGGTCCGCAGCCTCGATCCCCGCGCGGCCGGCGGCGTGAGCCTTTTGGAAGCGAGCGAAGGGGTCGACGCCACCGCGTTTCTGAACATTGCCGGGCAGGTGATCTACTCCAAGATCATGGAGGCCTACACGCAGGAGGCGTTCGTCGTCTCGCGGTTGGTCGACACCATTCCCACGCGGTTCGACGGCGAGAAGATCCCCGGCATCACGCGGGTGGCCGACTCGATCGAAGAGAT
>JBBDLY010000464.1:0-2127 GCA_040878585.1 Pirellulales bacterium | reverse complement strand
GGCCGAATGCGGCTCGTGGGTCGATCTGGCAGCGGTCGCGACGGCCGGCGCGTTGCGCTGACTCGGGCCGTGCTGCGCGATATCTCAAACATTCTACGCAATTTCTCCGTGCCGACGCTCGGCGCACCAGCGATAATACGGTGATGGATGGCGACGCCTGCCTGGCTTGTCGCCCTCTTCCGCCGACGTTCTTCATGTAAGGGACAAGCGAATGCTGCGCTCTATCCAACTTCTCTCGTGCGCCGCGGTGGCGGCGCTGGCTGCCGGGTCTTCCGCGGGCGCGGAACTGAAGGTGTTGTTCCTGGGCGACGGCGGGCCTCATCAGCCGCATGCCCGCTACGAACAGATCGAGCCAGTCCTGGCCGCCCGCGGCATCACGTTGACCTACACGGAGAACTTGCAGGATCTCAACGCCAAGCATCTGGCCGGCTACGATGCGCTGCTGCTGTACGCCAACATCACTCGCATCGAACCGCGCGAGGAGCAGGCGCTGCTGGACTACGTGGCCGGCGGCGGCGGTTACGTGCCGGTGCATAGTGCTTCTTACTGCTTTCACAATTCGCCCCGGTTGATCGCCCTGCTGGGTGCGCAGTTCCAAAAGCATGGGGCAGGGGAGTTCGATACCAAGCCGGTTGCCGAGCAGCACCCGATCATTAAGAACCTTGCGCTGTTTCGCACCTGGGATGAAACGTATGTGCATCACAAACACAACGAGCAGGATCGCACGGTGCTGCAAGTTCGCATGGAAGGAGACCACTCCGAGCCGTGGACCTGGGTTCGCACGCACGGCAAGGGGCGAGTGTTCTATACCGCCTACGGGCACGACCATCGCACCTGGGGGCGGCCGGGCTTTCATGCGCTGCTGGAACGAGGCATCCGCTGGGCGGCGAATCGCGGCGAGGTGTTCGACTCCACGCCTCGCAAGCAAGAGGGGCTTAAACCATTCGAGTACAGGGACGTAGGCAACGAGATACCCCATTACCGCGCCGCAAAAGATGCTCCGCCGAATCAGATGCAATTACCGCTTTCTCCGAAAGAATCGCAACAACATCTGGTGTTGCCGCGGGGCTTCGCGGCGGAGTTGTTTGCCGCTGATCCGCAGATCAAGAAGCCGATTTGTATGGCTTGGGACCATCGCGGACGGCTGTGGGTGGCCGAGACCTACGATTATCCCAACGAACTACGCCCCGAGGGGGAAGGCCGCGACCGGATCACGATCTGCGAGGACACCACCGGCGACGGTCGGGCCGACAAGTTCACACTGTTCGCCGACAAGCTGAGCATTCCGACCAGTATGGCCTTCGCCCGGGGCGGCCTGATCGTTACGCAAGCGCCGCACACGCTGTTCCTTCAAGATACCGACGGCGACGACCGGGCCGATGTGCGCCAGGTGCTGTTCACCGGCTGGGAGACCAACGACACCCATGCCGGCCCGAGTAACTTAACCTACGGCCATGACAACTGGATCTACGGCATGGTCGGCTACGCCGGCTTCAAGGGCGTGGTCGGCGGAGAGAAACACGATTTCCGTACCGGCTTCTTTCGTTTTCGTGCCGACGGCTCCAAGCTGGAGTTTCTGCGCAACACCAACAACAATTCCTGGGGCGTCGGCTTCAACGAGGAGGGAGTGCTGTTCGGTTCGACGGCCAACGGCAATCCGAGCGTCTACATGCCGATTCCCAATCGCTACTACGAGCAGGTCCGCGGTTGGAGCTCCAGCCAGTTGGGTGGGATCGCCGCCAGCGCCGATTTTCGCCCCATCACCGACAAAGTTCGCCAGGTCGATTGGCACGGCAAATTCACCGCCGCCGCCGGTCACGCTCTCTACACGGCGCGGAACTATCCCCAGCACTATTGGAACCGCACCGCGTTTGTGAACGGGCCGACCGGCCACTTGACGGCCGTGTTTCGCATTCAACCGCGGGGCAGCGATTTTGTTTCCAGCAACGACTGGAACCTGCTGGCCAGCGACGACGAATGGACCGCTCCGATCGCCGCCGAAGTCGGCCCCGACGGCAACGTGTGGGTGATCGACTGGTACAACTACATCGTGCAGCACAATCCCACGCCGCAGGGATTCAAGACCGGCAAGGGGAATGCTTACGAAACGGAGCTGCGCGACAAGCG
>JBBDLY010000463.1:0-2131 GCA_040878585.1 Pirellulales bacterium | reverse complement strand
GGTTGGCGCCAAAAAACCGGCCGCTAGCGCGGTGCGGCTGATGTTGTGGTGGCAATCCCCACCGACTGTTCAATATTTTCACAGCCTCTCGGGGTGAAGGTGGCCGCAGGCCGCATGAGGGCGACGTCTATTTCGACATGCCTGAAACCTGAAACCTGAAACCTGAAACCTGAAACCTCCCGCCTCACACCTCCCGCCTCAAGCCTCGCTTGACCGCCGCGGCGATTCCTTCCACACTGAATTGAATACCCGCAACGTCCGTCGGTCCGGCAACATGACCCAACATCCTCCAGTGCCCGAACGCCATACCAAGGAGCCGGATCTTGCCGGCCGGTCGCTGGGCAATTATCGGGTGTTGCGCCGCCTGGGCCGCGGAGCAATGGCCGAGGTCTATCTGGCCGAGCAGACCACGCTACGGCGGAACATTGCCCTGAAGGTGCTCAAGCGGCACCTGGCCGCCGACGAGAATTACGTTCGCCGGTTCCACATGGAAGCGCAATCCGCGGCGGCGCTGGTGCATGCCAACATCGTGCAGATCTACGAAGTCGGCAACGACGACGGCTTACACTTCATTGCGCAGGAGTACGTCGCCGGCAAGAATCTCGGCGAACACCTCAGCAAGCATGGCCCACTCCCCATTCCAACCGCGGTGGCGGTGCTCTGCCAGGTGGCGGCGGCCTTGATTAAGGCGGCGGAGCAGGGGATTGTGCATCGCGATATCAAGCCGGAGAACATCATGCTCGCTCCCAGCGGCGACGTGAAAGTTACCGACTTCGGCCTGGCCCGCGTGATCGACCATGCCGACGGGCTGAAGCTCACTCAAGCGGGCGTGACCCTGGGCACCCCCTTGTACATGAGTCCCGAGCAAGTCGAGGGACGCGCGCTCGATCCGCGCAGCGACATCTATTCGCTGGGCGTGACCAGTTACCAGATGCTCGCCGGCCACACGCCGTTTCACGGCGAATCGGCGCTGAGCGTTGCCGTGCAACATCTGCAAACCGCACCGGCGCGGCTAGAGAACGTGCGGCCCGATCTGCCGGAGGGGCTTTGCCGCATCGTCCATCGCATGCTGGAGAAGCATGCCGACGACCGCTACCAGGACGCCCGCGGTATTTTGCGCGACCTGCGTGATTTATCGATCGAGGGACTGGACGAGCATTGGCCGCAGGATCTCGACGCGCATACGACGCAGGAGATCGTCGCTGCCAGCCACGCCCGCCACGCCGCTACCCAGCAGTTGGAAGCCGTGATGCGCAGCGACGCCTCCCAGCCGTCGCCGCTCTTTCGCCGCCGGTTGGTCTGGCTGGCGCTGGTGGTTGCGTTTGCCATCGGCGGCGTCTTGTCACTGACCGCCCGCGAGCGACCGCTGTTGAGCGAATCGCCGCCGATCGCAGCGATCGAACAGATGGACAATGCCCAGGAGCAGTACTTGTTCGCCTTGGAGACCCGTTCCGAGGAAGCTTTTTTGAGCGTGCTCAAGTACTTTCCCGACAGCGTTCCCTATGCAAACTACGCCAAGCAGGAATTGGCCCGGCTTTATCTGGACGACGCCCGGTTCACCGAAGCGCTGCGGCTGTTCGACGAGTTCGCCAATTTCGGCGACAGTGAACCGGAATTGAGGGCGTTCGGCCTGGCCGGGCAGTACATCGTCTATTCGTTGCGTGGCGAGCCGGAGGCCGCGTCGGCCAAGCTGGCGGAACTATGGCCTTTGCGCGACCGGCTCGACGAGCGCATGAACCGCTATTTCCGCACGATCCTGGAGAAGTCGTCCCGCGACGACGGCACCCAGCGGCAGCGTGAGATCGAAGAATGGCTCCGCGACTTCGACGGCACGGAACTGCCGGGCGGGGTTTGAGGTTTGAGGTTTGAGGTTTGAGGGCAGCGGGGGCATTGGTTGTGCAAACCTGCAACCTCATCCGTCGAACCTAGCCCGCAGTCCGCACACCGGCGTCGCTCACCTACTTGAATGCCCCGAATGTTGTGGTATTGTAGTAGTTTCGCCATTAGCAGCGAGAGCAAATCAGCGCGTCGCAAAGCAACCGACGCCCCGCACTCCGCCCCCTTCGTCTAGTGGCCTAGGACATCGGATTCTCAGTCCGAAGACAGGGGTTCGACTCCCCTAGGGGGTACT
>JBBDLY010000462.1:0-2135 GCA_040878585.1 Pirellulales bacterium | reverse complement strand
GGGGCGAATTCTGCTACCTGCGTGCTAGCGTCGGGCAGTCTTGCCTGCTGGCTCAACGGTTGGCGGGCGACGCCGAACAGGCCGACGCCCGCACAGATAAACGCGGCGATCCAGAAACGGACCACAATTTTCGTCTCCGGCCAGCCGGCGAACTGAAAGTGATGATGCAAGGGAGCGCAGCGGAACAGCCGCCGACCGAGGGTGCGGAACGAGGCGACCTGCAAGATCACGCTGAGCGTCTCCACGGCGAACACGCCGCCGATCACGAGCAACAGCAGTTCCTGCCGGCAAGCGATGGCGATCAGCCCCAGCACCGCGCCTAGCGGCAGCGAACCGCAATCGCCCATGAAGACCTGGGCCGGATGGCAGTTGAACCACAGAAACGCTAGCAGCGCCCCGATCACCGCGGCCGCGACGACGACCATCTCGGCGGCGTGCGGCGCGGCCGGCAGATCGAACCAGGCCGACCAGAATGGCGACGACAATGCAAACGCCACGGCGAACAGCGAAAACAGCGAGCAGAGCAAGCAGCCGCCGGCCAATCCGTCGAGACCGTCGGTCAGATTCACGCTATTGGAAGCGGCGACCAGCACCAGCGTGGCGAATGGGATATACCACAGGCCGATCGACCATTCGACGGCGAAAAACGGAACTTGCAAGGTTCCCGCGTTGCCCGCTTGAGCATGCGCCTGGTACGCCGCGACGGCGATCAGGGTACTAACGGCAGCTTGAAACGCCAACTTGGTCCGGGGGGACCAGCCGCGTCCGCGGCGCAGTTTGCGGAGATCGTCGGCCAACCCGATTCCGCCGAAACCGATCAGCGTTAGCAGCGCCAACCAGGTGAAAGGGGCCGTGGGCGAGCAGAAAACGCCGATCGCAACCGTCGCCGCGAGGATGATGAGCAATCCGCCCATCGACGGCGTGGCCGCTTTGTGCCGGTGCAGTTCATTGAGTGTTGCCGAGTCGGTGGCGATCCGTTCCGGACAGCGGCGCGCCAGCCAGCGAATCAGGCGCGGCCCGGCGATCAATCCCAAGGCCATGGCCAGTAGCACGGCCAGCAACGCCCGCGGCAGGCAGGCGGCGGCTGGCAGCGTGGGATCGGCTGATGCTGAGAACCACATCAACATGCTGGAAAGTCCCTGGTACGCCGGAGCGATTCTGATGAATCGCTCCGACGCCCAGTCATAAGTCCCGTCGTGAAGCACTCGCCGCGGCGATCGACCCAGTAACCGCCAGCGGCGAGGAAATTGCTCCAACCCAGAGGGGAGGGCGGCGCGAAAGGATCCCGCAATCCTTTCCACGCCAACGACAGGACTCCACTAAAATTGAATTGCTCGGGCGTCGAACTAAACAGCCACCCGCATCCGTTGCGGCGCGGCGATCTGCTCGACAATGCGTTCCAGACCCATCGCCCGGCAGCCTTTCACCAGCACCATGTCGCCGGGGCGAAGTTCCTGTTGCAAAGGATCGAGCAACTGCAACGGTTCCCGCCGGACGACCACGCGCTCGGGATTCATGCCGGCTGCGATTGAGCCGGCGGAGACATTAGCGGCAAACTCGCCGCAGGCAAATAGCAATTTCGGAGAACGATCGGCGATCCATTCCCCCAGCCGGGCGTGCAGGTCTTGGCTCGATTCGCCCAGTTCTCCCATGTCGCCGCAGACCAGGATTTTGCGGCCGTCGCAGGTTGATTCGCGCAACAGTTCGAGCGCCGCCAACATGCCGCTGGGGCTGGCGTTATAGGTGTCGTCGATGACAGTCACCCCGTCGGCCTGCACGACCGAGCAGCGGCCGCGGACCGGCTGGTATTGAGCCAGGGCGTCGGCGATTTCGCTGTAGGTCAGGCCGTAGGCGGTGCCCACCGCGATCGCCGCCAGGGCGCTGGCCAGATGATGCCGACCCCACACAGGTAGCCAGAACCTCTGCGACTCGACCCGAAACGAGAGATGCCCGTTCTGATAGTGGACCCCCTCGGCGGAGACGTCGCATTCTCCGCGACGGCCGAACCACAGCGTCTCGCCCCGGTAATGCTTGGCCAGGCGACGGAGTCGTTCGTCGTCGCCGTTGAGCACCAGCAGGCTCGCCGGCGGCAGCGATTCGGCCAGCTCCCACTTGGCGGCGGCGATGGCCTCGAC
>JBBDLY010000461.1:0-2141 GCA_040878585.1 Pirellulales bacterium | reverse complement strand
GCTGTCGGTCGAGACGCCGCGGCCCATGTAGGACTTGTCTTCGTATTCGACTTCGACGTTCACTTCCGCCTGGGCGTCCTTGCCGACCGACACGCTATGCACGCGAAACTCCTTGCAGCGGACGCTGTAGCCGGTCGCCTGTTCGATCGCCAGAAAGATCGCGTCGACTGGGCCGTCTCCCTCGTTCACCTCTGCGTTGATATCCTCGCCGCCGCGGTGCAGCGTCAGCTTCACGTGCGGCACGCCGTCGGCCTGCATCACCAGTTGGTAGCCGTCGAGCGAGTACTCCTCGGTCAGCCCGCGGTACTTCTCGTCGATCAAAGCCGCGATGTCGCTGTCGAAGACTTCCTTCTTCTTGTCGGCCAGCGTCTTGAATTGCTCGAAGATCACCTGAATCTGCTCGGCGTTGAGATGGTAGCCCAACTTCTTCGCCCGGTCGGCCAGCGCCGCTCGGCCGCTATGTTTGCCCATCACCAAATCGGTGCGCTCGAGGCCGACCATCTCGGGCCGCATGATCTCGTAGGTCGACGGTTCCTTGAGCATGCCGTCCTGATGAATGCCCGCCTCGTGGGCAAACGCGTTGCGGCCGACAATCGCCTTGTTCCGCTGCACCTGCAGGCCGGTCACCTTGGAGACCAACCGACTGGCAGGGACCAGTCTGGTCGTGTCGATGCCGGTGTCGAGATGGTAAAAGTCATTGCGGACCCGCATCGCCATCACGACTTCTTCCAGCGAGCAGTTGCCCGCCCGCTCGCCGATGCCGTTGATCGTACATTCGATCTGGCCGGCGCCGGCCTGCACCGCGGCCAGGCTGTTGGCCACGGCCAGACCGAGATCGTTGTGGCAGTGGACGCTAATCGTCGCCCGGTCGATGTTGGGCACCCGATCGAACAGCGCTTGAATATGCGCGCCCATGTGGGCCGGCGTGGCGTAGCCGACCGTGTCGGGGATGTTGACCGTGGTTGCTCCGGCGGCAATCGCCTGCTCCACCACTTCGCAGAGAAAGTCGATCTCGGTGCGGGCGGCGTCTTCGGGCGAGAACTCGACGTCGTCGCAATAGCCGGCCGCGCGGCGGACGCCCGCCACGGCCCGCTCGATGATCGTCTCCTTGGTCATCTTCAGCTTGAACTCGCGGTGGATCGCGCTGGTGGCCAGAAAGACATGAATCCGCGGGCTGTGGGCCACCTTGAGCGCCTCCCATGCCCGGTCGATGTCGGCCTCGTTACAGCGAGCCAGGCCGCAGATGGTGGTGCCGCGAATGTTGCGGGCGACCTGCTGCACCGCCTCGAAGTCGCCGGGCGAGGCGATCGGAAAGCCCGCCTCGATCACGTCGACCCCCAGGTCGCACAGCAACTGGGCAATTTCGAGCTTCTCGGGCAGGTTCATGCTCGCCCCAGGCGATTGCTCGCCGTCGCGCAAGGTGGTGTCGAAGATCTTGATTCGCCGTGATTCGCTCATTTTGGGTTTCCTCGATGGCTGGGGGGCCAATTACGTTTGAGGTCCAGGGGCCGCCGTCAATAAAACAACCCCGAGACCTCGACAGGCCCCGGGGTTGCTGGAATGCATTGACTTGTGGCGACGATGCAAAAACCCCTACGGCCTGCGGCAGGCTAGAGCCAGAAGCAATAGTAGGTGGAGGTTTCGTCGACGCATGATGGACTCAGTGTTACTTAAAACTTAGTGTTACTTACAACTCACTGTGACTCAAATCGGCAGGATGAGATGAATTTCCTCACCTTTTCAGGATGGTAGTCGCGGATGGGCTTCAAGTCAAGCACACGCAGCCCGGCCGCCTGGGCCGGCGAACCGTGGCGGATGCTGCCAGCATCCGCAGCGTAGCGGAATTCGCCAGAATTCCGAGCCAATAGAGTGGAGCCTTCTGCGGAGCGCATCGGAACTCTAGGCGAGTTCCGCTACACACATCGTGGCACATGCTGCCAGCTCCCGCGGCGTTGCTGAAGCTGCCAGCTTCAGTGGCGTCGGGACCGACTCAGTGTGACGAGGTCGCCGGAAACTATATCAAATCGGCTCGGGGCCGCGTCCTCGTGGGTAGTCTGCGGCCGAGTCTGTGCGGAGTATCCTTCCTGACGCTGCGGAAGCTGGCAGTTCCCGCAACGTGCGGACGCTGGCAGCGTCCGCCA
>JBBDLY010000460.1:0-12846 GCA_040878585.1 Pirellulales bacterium | reverse complement strand
CGCACAATCGCCTGCCGGGCGCCCACCCGACGACCGTTGCGGCCGTGGCCGTGGCCGTGGGGGTCTCGCTACTGCTGCTGGGCCTGGAGACCTGGACCGAAATCCGCCTTGGCGTCTCCGAACAGCAAAGCGATATGACCGTGCTGTTCGGTCTCTACACGCTGGCCGCGGCGTTCATCGAGGAGCTGATCTTTCGCGGCTTCATCTACTACGACAAGGGGGGCAAGGCGCTGCTGGTGCTCAGTTGCCTGGCCGCCTCGATCCTGTTCGCATTGATCCATCCCTACATGTGGCAGTGGAACGGCGACGCCGACTGGATGAACAAGCTCACCTTCAACTTCAGCACCATCGCCGTGATCAGCACGTCGTTTGTGTTTATCAAGTCGCTGTGGTACTACACGGTGCGGTTCTACCCGCTCAACCCGCGACACTCCCTGATCCCCTGCATCGCGGCCCACTTCGCCACAAATGTCGGCGTGTTTGTGGTCAAGGCCGTGCAGGGGCACGTGGTGGGGTTGTATTAAGCATGAACAATATTGGAGGAAATCGGTTGCGAACTTCCCTATGGTTGCAAATATTGGTGCCACTCCTCGTAGCAACTCCAACTGAACTGACACAGGCTGCAACGCCGGCTGTTCGTCCGCCATTGGTGCAGAAAGTGGAGCCAGAAGCCCTCGAGTTCTCTTCACCAATTCTCAAGCAGAGATTCGATACATTCCAGGCGAAATTCGCCATGCAAGCGGAAGGCGTCCAGATAGAACCGCTGACGCTCAAGGAGAATACCTCGACGCGTGGGTCATTCTATTATTATGCGATCAAACGTTTTGAACTGAAACCGCACGAGGATATCAAGTATCTTCAAAGTCCCGTCAGGTCGCCGGCCCGGGAAATTGAGATGATCCTCACGCCATCGTCTAAGGATCGGTCATGCATCCAAAAGTTGAGATTTCGCGGTAGGTACGTGCCTCCCTACAACGGCTGGGCAGCGTTAGTGACATACGAACTTTCGGATACCGGAGATGGGTGTCGCGAGGAAGTTTCTATCAGTTTCGATCACAATCAACAGGGGCTTCGCCACGAATGGGATTTTCATGTTCCATACAATTCGGTCAGAGCAAGCTATCAGCCTGAAAACGCACAGTTTGCGTTTGTTTTCTTAGTATCGAACCGTGATTCCGATCGGGTACTCATGCCTCTCTCAGCAGTTGCAAGTCCGGCTTCACTTCGTGATGTCGAATTGCGGACTTGCGACGCACTTGAAGGCCGACTACGTGACAACGTTACAGAGGGTCGCGGATTTGTTCTCGACTGGAGTAGGGCTCGGAGCGATCGACCGCCTGAACGGCGGGCATTAGGGGCTTCGGGTGTGCCAAATCTTACAGATCAAGACAAAGCCGCTGTGTTAATCGAAGGAATCAAACAGCTCAACTTGCGTCGCGATCGTTGGAAAGAACATGCGGACGAGTTTCATTCGGCAGTCGGCGAGGCGTTTCCGTTGCTAGTCGAGTGGGCGGCTACTGCTAACAACGATCGACAGACCACAGTGGAGGAACTTACGCAATGAGTCCGGTCCCATCGAAGAAAGACGAATCACCAGACGAACTGTCCTGCAATAAAAAGCACATGCTGCAGTGGCATGGCGAAGTCCTTGCGGAGCGGATTGCAGCGTTACACGAAGGCCGCACGACATTCATCGATTGGAAGGAGGCAAAACATCGCTTACAAAAACGACACTCGTAGGAATCACAGCGCAACTTCGCGCAAGCCGGCTAACTCATGCACGAACAGCACCTCGTCGTTGAGATGCTCGCGAGCCAGGTCCACTAGATGCGCATGATGCGTGAAGAAGATCACCTGCGACACTCTCGATAGTTCCGCCAGGGCCTGTAGTGCCGCGACCGCTCGGGCGTCGTCGTAGCGGTTGAGAATGTCGTCGACGATAAACGGCATCGGCCCCCGCTCGGCGTAGTGCCTTTCCAAGCTGGCCAACCGCAATGCCAGATACAATTGATCGCTGGTGCCGTCACTCATCGCCTCCACCCCGATCGTGTCGCCGCCGGCGCGGATCGCAGTCAGCACGTTATTGCCCGCCGCGTCCTGCTCGCCCCGCAGGCCGTCGAAACTGCCCAGCGTCAACCGTGAAAACAGCTCGCCGGCCCGATGCAGCACGCCGCTCTCGTTCTTTGCGCGATAGCGCTCGATTGCCTTGCGGAGCACGACCGACGCCAACCGCAGCCGCGCGTAGCGGCCGGCCAGCGAGCCGACGACCGCCACCTGATGCTCCACATCGATCGCCGCCGCGGCCGCCGCGGAACTGCCGTCGTGCCGGGCGATCCATTCCTTCTCGCGTCCGATGATCTCCGAGACGTCGCGATGCCGCTGTTCAGCCTCGGCGGTCTCGTCCAGCAGCTTTTGCCGTTGCGGCTCAATCTCACTCGCTTCGTGGCGATCCGCCTCGGCCAGAAATTCCGTGAGCGAGTCACTGCCGGCGAGTTGCAGCAGTTGCGACTCCAAGCCGTCGAAGCTAAGCTGCCATTGCCGCTTCTGGCTGCTGCGGCGCTCCACCTCGGGCAGTTCTTCCGGTTCGTCGGCGCCGGCTTCTTGGCAAAGCGTTCGCAGTTCGGCGGTGGCTTGCTCGCCGGCTGATTGCGCTTCCGCCAGCTTATGCTGCAACTCGTGCTGCTGCTGCCGGCGGCTCTCCTGCTGGGCGGCGGCGTCGCGGGCCACATGCAAGCAACGGGCCAACTCGTCGACGACCTCGGCCAGCGACCGATCACCAAGCTGCGGCGCCAACTGGGCAACGAGCGTTGCCGCCCACGAAGCGTAATTATGAATCTCCGACTCAATGCCGTGAATCCGCTCTTCCAGATCGGTCTTGCGACCTAGCAGCGCCTCGGCGTCGCGGAGATTGCGCAACACCTCGCTCGCCTCGTCGGCAGAGACCTGATCTCGCAGGCCAAGCGGGCGGACCGCCTCGCTCCATTGCTGCCGCCAGTCGTCGAGTCGCGCTTCGGCCGTTGCCAGCCGTTCGGTTTCCGAGGCGATCTCCGTTTCCAGCCGATTATGGTTCTCTTCCAGCCTGGCCCGCTTCTCGCGAAGTTCGTGCTGATCTTCCAAAAGTTCCTGGGCAATGTCGAGCAAATCGACTAGGGCATCCCCCGGTCCGATCCTTGCTTCGCAGGCAGTAAGTACTGCGACCATTTCGGACTTGGCCCCCTCGATCCGCTCGCCCAGCGCAGCCAACTCCCGCTCGCCGGAGCGAATCTCGATCGCGTCTCGGCAGAGCGCATCAAACTGTTCCCGCCAGGAACGCATCTCGGCGGGCGTGCGGGCGTCGACCCCCAACTCCGCCCACAACTGCCGCCACTGCTGCTCACGAGCGGCAATTCGTTCGTCGAGTTGCCGCAATGCTTCCTGCAACTGGGAATGTTTATCCTCGGCTGCCGACAGTTGCCCCGCCAAAGCAGCGCGGTGGGCGATTTGATTCGCATGGGTGCGGAGGCGTTCGGCCAATTGATCCACCTCCGCAACAAGCCGCTCGTACTCGGCGATCCGCTGTTGCGCGGCGCGATCGAACTGCGGATGCTGGGCGTCGCCGGTGGTGGTCGGCCGCTTGCGGGGCCTGGAGGGCCAATCGTCTTTCAAGCCTTGCCAGGTTACGTCGCGCTGCTGTACGGTAAGCCGCAAATCCTCTTCGGTCGGTAGGTCGTCGTCTCCGGCCGTTTCTTGTATTTTGTCGCGCAGTTGCGCGAGTTGCCGCTGCTGTGCTTCGAGTTGATCGACTTGCCCGCGACGAGCGGCTGCATCGTCGGCCGCGTCGCCGGCGAACTGCTCGATCGTCTCCTTGGTCGGCACCGGCAGCGCGATCAATTCGTTCCGCTCGCCCCGGTATCCAGGCAGACGCTTGCAGCCGATCGTCCAGCGGTCGCGCCGTTCGTCGAGGATCCGCGCCGCGTCGGCCCATTCCGCCTCCAGATCGCCCGCCCTGTTGACCTTGCGATAGGTTTGCTCCAGCGGCCCCACGTCGACCGGCGAAGGCAGCTTGGCGAGTGCTTGTTCCGCGGCTTGCTTCTCCTTCGAGCGGCCGGCCAGCGCGATCTCAGCGGCAGAGCGGGCGTCGACCAGCGACTGATACTGCTGCGCCAGGTTCCGCACGCGGACCTCGTCGCTGGACCGACACAAAATTTGCTCCGCCTCGCTCGACTGCCCCGCCTTGATCATCATGTGCTCGATCTGCTGATCAATTTTCTTCGCCTCATTATGTCGCAACGGCAGATCGCGGGTCCAATCCTGATACGACGCATACCGACCCAGCAGCCGCTCGATCTCCTCGGCTTTCTCCAGGAATTCCGGCCGCGGCTCGATCCGGGCGAGTTCCTCCTCGACTTGCACAAGCTTGCCCGCAAAATCGCCGCGCTGGTCGTCGGCCAATTGCCGACGGTTCTGGGCGTCTCGGCGGCGTTCGGAGAATTGTTCGTCCAACTGCGGTACCGATTGCAGTTCCGCCAACTTGTCTCGCAGGCTGCGATAGTCGGGCAACAGCCGCAGCGCCTTGGCGATGCAGTCGAGTTTGGCTGCCCGCCGCCGGGCGTCGGCGAGCGTTTGCTCGATCGCGTCGCGCTCGCCGATCGCCTCGTCGAGTTCCTGGCGGTGGCGTTGCCATTCTGCCGGCCGCAGTTTGGCGGCCTCGACTCGCTCTCGGGCGTCGCGCCATTCCCGCAACGCCGCGTCAATTTCCCGGGCGTGCGATCGCTCCGTGAACAGGGCGTCCGCCTCGCTTTCCAGTTGTTCCCGAATCGCTTTCAGATTGCCGAGTCCGGCGCCGGCGGCGAACAAAATCTCGCCAATGTCGCCTTTCCCTTCCACGATTGCCTCGCCGCCGGCGACGAGTTGTTCGTGATCGATGCCAAACCGCGACTGAAACGCCTCACGATCGACGCCGCCGAGCAACTTCAACAGCCGCGCCTCGTCGATCGCCGTTTCGTCGTCGGCGTCGAGCAGCGACTGGCGTTTCTTGACCCGCAGCATCCGATGGCGGGTGCCTGCGGCATCGACCAGCTCCGCGCCCAGCCGCAACTTTTGATAGGGATGTAAGAAGGCGTCTGGCGTGCGCTGGTCAATGCCGAACAGAAACGCGGTGATCGCTCGCAGACAGGAACTCTTGCCCGCCTCGTTGGGTCCGTGGATCAAATGCAAGCCGTGCCGGCCCGCCGAGAGATCAAGCGTGCATTCAGAGAACGGTCCATACGCAATCAGGTCGAGTCGGGCGATCTTCATGGGGAGGCTCCTTCCGCTTGCAGCCGCGACAGCAGCAACGGTTCGACATCGGCCAACAGGTTGCGAATCACCGCGGGCGAGTCCCAGGCAAGCTGCTCGTCCGCGGCCAGCTCCGCGGGAAGTTGGCGGTGGAGGCTCGCCAATTCCTCCGCCAGTTCGGCCAGCGCCGCCTCGTCGTCGCCAAGAGCGGCGAGACATTCACGCAGTTCACCGATCGGGCCGTCTTCGGGCAGTTCCTCGATCGCGTGCGGCGGCGGCTCGGTCCGCAGCTTGATTTGCTCCAGCCAAATGCTCTCGGCGACGCCCGCGGCGTCGGCCCGCAGTTGGTTGTCCCAATGCGGTCGCTCGGTGTGCAATCGTCCATGCAGTGGGGTATTGCCGGTCAGTTCCACGCGGACGGCCAGCGGCATCCCCTCGTGGCGATCGCGGAGTTCGATCAACGCGTTACGAAAAACGTCTCGCAACGACTGCTCGTCGTCGAGGCCGGAGACATCCAGCGAAAGCACTTCCCAGCGAAACACGTCGACGGCGCGAAAGTCGACCGCAACATTCAGGTTGTCATCCACGGTGACTAGCAGGCAACCCTTGGCGCCGGTCTCCTTGGGGTGCCTGCCCTGCAAATTGCCGCTGAAGTGGATTGGCGGCGACTCGTTCAAGCAGCGGCGGTCGTGGACGTGCCCCAGCGCCCAATACTGGTAATGCTTATTGAGCAGATCGGCGACGGTGCAGGGCGCGTAAGGTTCATGACCGCTGTCGCCGGTGGCGCAGGTATGCAGCAGCCCGATGTTGAACCAGCCGGGTCGAGCGGCAGGATAATCGGTGCTGAGGTTCCGCAGTACGGCCCGATCAGCAAAGCTCTGGCCATGGATCGCAACCCGAGGCTCGGTCAACTCGAACGTCTCGGCCTGGTCCGCGGCGAGGGTGCGAACATTGTCGGGCAGTTGCAGCGTGCGGGTCATCACATTGTCGGCGTCGTGATTGCCGGAAATGATCACCACCGGAACGCCGCCGTCCCGCAGCCGCAGCATCTGCTTGTTGAAGAACAGCCCCGTCTCGTAGTCGTTCCAATCGCCGTCGTAGACGTCGCCGGCGATCAGCAGCAGTTGCACCTTTTCGGCCAGGGCCAGATCGACCAGCCGCACCAGCGCTCGGCGAGTTGCCTCGCGGATCGCCGCGACCGGGGCACCTTCGTATTGCTCCAGCCGCCGCAGGGGGCTATCGAGATGAATGTCGGCGGCGTGAATGAACTTGAACATGCGGATCCTTCCGAGTGGTGGATGGCTGCACGGCGACGTCGCCTCCTATGATAACGCTTCTCGGCGGGATTGTTTCACTTTGTGGGCGCAAAAAAAGTAGCGGAACTCGCGGAGAGTTCCGCTGCGCCGGGACATCTGCTCCCCCGCGTCTGAATTCTAGGCGAATTCAGCTACCGCTTACATTACCGCGACAATAGCTCGATCACCATACCGACTTCGACCGGCAGGCTGACGTCGTCGGGAGTGGGCAGGCGATGGACCGAGATGCTCATCGTCGTCGGATCGACCGACAGGAAGTCGGCGGCCGGCTCGCCCCGCGACTCGATCACGCCGCGATACAATTGCGCCAGCGGGGCCTTCTGCTTGACCGCGATCACGTCGCCGGCGCGGACCTGGTACGAGGGGATGTCGCACTTGTGGCCGTTCACGGTAAAGTGCCCGTGGCACACGCCTTGCCGAGCCTGGGGCCGCGACAGGGTGAACCCTGCTCGGCGAATGATGTTGTCCAGGCGGCGCTCGCAGAACACCAGCAAGTTCTCGCCCGTGTTGCCGTCCTTGCGCTGAGCCAGATCGTACAGCTTGCGCAAGGGGCGTTCGCCCAGGCCGTAATAGTATTTGATTTTTTGCTTTTCTTTGAGCGACAACCCGTAGACCGAGGGCTTGCGCCGCATCTGGTGCATGCCGGGGACGCTTTCGCGACGATCAAACGCGCGGGCCGCGCCGCTGTTCTCGAAGATCAAAGCGCCGAGCCGGCGATTGATGCGGGCCTTGGGACCGGTGTAACGTGACATAAAGTGTGCGTTCCTTGTGCGAAGCCCCGGAATGCCGGGGCCATGTGAAAATTCATTGCGGGCGGCGACAACACGCCCCGAAGGAGCCGCCCCAAGTAGAAGCAGCCCGCACCCGCAGCCAAAAACCCGCACCGGCCAGCCAGGGCCGCCGGGCGGTAATCCTGTAATAGACCGCAGATACGGCAAGTTTTCAAGCCCGGTGGTCTGCTCTTCGCGGCTGCATTCGATTCCAGGATCGACCTCCCTTGGTCGACGCGCACTCGCGGAACGGTGGCGTCGAGCCGGGGCCATGTTTGATCTGGGCGTCCGGCCATCGTATCATCGGTATGTTATTCATCATTGTCGGGAACGAGCCATCGCTCGCCTTTCGATCGTTTCGTCACCCCCCGCAGGAAATCCATCGTGTTCATTTCAGCTAGCCGAGTTCTGATTGTTCTGGCCATCGTGAGTTGTTTGTCCGCTTCGGCGACCTTCGCCCAGCCCAGCGGCGTGGGAGGGGCGACCGGCAGCTATCAACAGTTTCCGGTCGAGCGCGATCAAGTGATCGCGTTTGCGATGTATACAGTTAGCGACAACACACTCAAGCTGACCGCACAGCTTTATCCGCTCAAGGAAGGCGAGCCGCGCGAAGTGCGCCTGGAGATCAAAGATGGCGGCGCTTGGAAGCAGATCGCCCAGACTGAAGTTATCGAAGCCGGTTGGACGGCGCCGCTGCGCGTCGAAGACTGGGATGACACGAAGGATGTTGAATACCGGGTGGCCCACGGCGATAAGGCATTCTTCACCGGCAAGATCCGCAAGAACCCGATCGACAAGGAAGAGATCGTGATTGCGGCGTTCACCGGCAACTCCGTCATACCGGCCCATGGCGGCGATATCTCGCGCGACGATCTGGTCGAAAACGTCAAAAAGCTCGACGCCGACTTGAACTTCTTCTCCGGCGACCAGGTCTACAACCACCGGGAACACTATAAGTTCTGGCTGAAGTTCGGCACCGACTTTGTGGAGATCATTCGCGATCGGCCCACGATCTGCATTCCTGACGACCATGATACTGGCACGGCCAACCTCTGGGGAGAAGAAGGTGCGGTCTCCAAGACGGGGGCCGGGCATGACGGCGGCTACTTCATGCCGGCAGAATATGTCAAGGCGGTCGAGCGGGCGCAAACCAGCCACCTGCCCGACGCCTTCGATCCGACGCCGATCAAGCGGGGCATTGGAGTTTACTACACCGATTTCAACTGGGGACGGATCAGCTTCGCAGTGATCGAGGACCGCAAGTTCAAGACAGGCCCGGACGGGGTCATCCCCAAGCAAGGCCCGCGGCCGGACCATATCAACAATCCGGCCTACGACCCGGCCAGCGTCGACGTGCCCGAGGCGCAGTTGCTCGGCGAGCGGCAGTTGAAGTTTCTCGACAAATGGGGGCAAGACTGGCGCGGCGCGGACATGAAAGTTCTGCTCTCGCAGACCATCTTCTGCGGCGGCGCGCACATCCACGGCAAGATCGGCGGCCGACTGCATGCCGATCTGGACAGCAACGGCTGGCCGCAGACGGGGCGCAACAAGGCGATCGACGCCATGCGCAAGTGCTACGCCGTCCACCTGGCGGGCGACCAGCATCTGGGCACGATCTTCCACCACGGTATCGACGAGTTCCGCGACGGCAATTACTCGTTCTGCGTACCATCGATCGCCAACCTCTATCTCCGCTGGTGGCGTCCGCTGGAACCAGGGGCCAACCGTGAGGCGGGCGCACCTGCGTATACCGGCGATCATCTCGACGGCTTCGCCAATAAGGTCACCAATTACGCGGCCGCCAACCCCGACAACGCTCCGGCCAACGGCGACAAGCTGACCACGCGGGCGGCCGGTTTCGGCGTGCTACGGCTGAACAAGCCAACCCGCGAGATCACAATGGAGTGCTTCCCCCGCAACGTCGACGTGCTCGACGCGGCGACCAAGCAATACGAAGGCTGGCCAAAAACCATCCACCAGCAGGACAACTACGGCCGCGAGGCAAAAGCTTACTTGCCGACGCTGGTCATCAAAGGCCAGGAGAACGCGGTAGTCAAGATCATCGACGAAGCCAACGGCGAGTGGGTCTACGCGCTGCGGATCGAAGGCAACAAGTTCCGCCCCAAGGTGTTCAAGGGGGAAGGCACGTATACGATTGAAGTAGGCGAAGGAGACGCCCGGCAAGTGCTGAAAGGGGTGAAGTCGATTGGGTTGGAGGGGGAGGAGACGATTGAGGTTGAGCTAAGCGGGAGCAGGTAGTAGCCGAAGCTTGTCAGGGAATCGAAGATTCCCACAAGCCGCGGAGCGGCGGCAGGACGTAGCCTGGGGTGGAGGCAGGCGAGCGGAGCGAGCATGCCGGAACCCCAGGTAGTGAGATGAGCCCGAGAAGCGGCCGAGTGACCGGTTTGACCTCGTGCGGCGTGTGACCGAGGCCAACCTTGGCCGCTGAAATTCTCTTGGGCAGACGGGCGCTTGCTATGACAGACAAGAACGGTAACCAATCAGATACGCAGGTTGAAACGGTGCGAAGCGCTCTTGCCGAGTACACCGACTCCCACCCCGACGCACAGATCGACGTACGCCGCCAGAACCCCGTATCGATTCGAATTCGCATTATCGATCCGTCTTTTGCCGGCATGACTCGGGTAGATCGCGAGCCGCCGGTTTGGAAGTTGCTGCAAACGTTGCCCGAGGACGTGTTTGCCTGTGTCACAATGCTGTTGCTGATCACCCCGTCTGAAGTGCCAACATCTTTTGCGAACATGGAGTTCGACGATCCCGTTCCGTCGAGGCTGTAATGGCCTACGAGTTCAACATGAAACGCATTGCATTCGCGGCAGGCTTACTGCTGCTCTTTGCCGCCGGCGTGGCCTGGTACACCGGCCTGTTTGCAAGCCGTGACGTTCGGCCGCCGCAGAATGCGATCATGGTCATCGCGCCCTACCAGTACAACGGCACCTGGGTGTTCGACGACGCACGATTTGGGCTGGTCCGCGAGCCGTTTGTAGCGGGCGTGCCGGAAATGATCGATGTGCTCGTCGAAGACATTCCGAACGCCGGCCAGGGTTTCCGCCTCACCTTCTCCGCCCAGCCGTTTCCCGAATACGACAAGAAACTTACTTGGCTGCGCGGCGACATGCAGGGCAATTACTACCAACTCGACGATCCGCCAATGGAAGGCTGGATCTGCCCGGCCATGTTCAAGTATTACGAGAAGGCGCCGCCAGAGTTGTTCGTGAAGGCCGATCCGCTGCCCTCGCGCCAGTAGCCTTCGACGGCCCGCATCGCATACAATCGGAAAAGGGCAAGTCGCCATTCGCCATGCAACCTGCAACATGTGAAATGTACCAAGGCCAATTCCTAATCGCCGTGCCGCGGATGCTCGATCCGAACTTCAATCGGACCGTGGTGCTGTTGGTGCAGCATGACGAGCAGGGCGCGCTGGGCCTGATCCTGAATCGCCCGACCGGGCGGACGGTCCGCGAGGTATGGGCCGAGGCGATCGGCAGCGACGTCGCCTGCGAACGACCGATCCATGTCGGCGGACCGGTGCCGGGACCGGTGATGGCCGTGCATTGCAATCCACTGTGGAGCGAAATGGAGATCTCGCCGGGCGTCTACTTTGCGGCGGGCCGCGAGAATCTTGAACAACTGGTCGAAGCCAACGAAGGGCCGTTCCTCCTGTTCAGCGGCTACTCTGGCTGGGCCGGCGGCCAGTTGGAAGCGGAAATGGAGGCCGGCGGCTGGATCACCCGGCGGGCGACGCAGCAGGACGTGTTCGCCAGCGAGGACGACCTGTGGCGGAAGGTGGGCCGCGACATCACCGACGACGTGCTCCGCGACGCGCTGCATATCAAGCACGTGCCGAACGACACCTCGATGAACTGAGGCCCCTAGCGTCAGCTTGTCGATGTGAGCGGGGGGAGCGGCGCTAGCGACTGGATGCTGGACAGATTCGATTGAATCTTAGCGATCGAAAGCTCCATGTTGTAGAAATCGAGCAGCAGCCGCTCACGCGATCGCTCCAAGCGGGCGTTGAGAAAATCGATCCGTTGCGCGTTGTTGTCGATTTTACGCGACAGTCCCTCGGTGCGGTTCACTAGGACCGAATTGTCCACGTTGGTCAGCCGTTCCAAGGCGGCGTGGAACTTGTCCGCGAAGCCCTGGTTGGCGCTGCTGAGAAACTGCTTGACCGCGGCTGGATCGGCGGCCAGCTTTTCGTCGAATGCGGTCTGATTGAAGCTCAGTTGCCCCGACTGGCTCGTCGTGATTCCCAGTTCGGCAAGGGTCTGGATCACCCCCGCGCCGAAGAACCGGCTGCTGACGAGGTTGGCCAAGTCGTTCTCGACACGGAGCATCGCTCCGTCGCCTTGCAACAGCCCGCGCTTGTTGGTTTCCGCATCGAACGCGGTAAGTTCGTCGATCGCGCCGCGAATCCGATTGTAGGTGTCGACGAAGGCGATCACGTTTTGCCGCAGCTTCGACTGCGACGCGGCAACCGTGACTGTCACCGGCGTCTCGGAGGCGGCGTTGACAGTCAGCATCGCTCCGCTAATCACATCGCTGAACGAGTTGGTCGAGGAGGAAACCAACTGCCCCGAATCGGTTCGCAGCAAGGCATCCTTGGCCGCAATGGACTCCTCCATGGTGAACGATAGGCCGGCGGTGCTCACGCGGAGTTCGCCGCGAGTTCCCGGCGTATCGCTGCTGAGGTTCAGTCGATACGGTTTGACTCCGGAACCATCGTTGAACAATGAAGCCGAGACGCCCACTCCGGCTTTATTGATCCGCTCGATCAAATCGGTCAGCGAGTCGTCGGCGTCGATGGCGATTGAGGTAATCGTCGACCCGTCGATGACCTTCGTGGGGGTGCCTTCGATGTCGATCTCCTGCACGGCGCTCAGCAGGTGCAAGTCGGCCGCGGAACTGCCGGCGCCCGCCTCGACGGTTAGCCCGCCCCCTCCGGTCGCCGTATCGACCAGCAACAGGCCGGTGCCGGCGTCGTTGATGCGTGCCTCGATGCCAAGACCGAGTCGTTCGATCTCTTCGATCACATCGCCGATCGTCTTGATCTTCGAGTTGATGTTCAACGTTCCTTTCTGCCCGTTGGTATCGGTCAGTAGGATACTACCCGCGCTGACGCCGTTGCCGCCGTTGAGATTGGCCAGCAGGGTGTTCTCGCTGACGATCTGCAGATTCAAGCTGCCGCTTGCGACGCTCGTTACCGCGGCGTCGACGGCGATTCCGAGTACGTCGGCCGTATTGGCGGCGTCGTTGTTGGCAATTTGCAAGTTGGCGGCGGTCGCGCCGGTGACGTCGATGATTTCGATGCCGTCGCGATCTTTGTTGACGCGCGCCTCGACTCCGACGCCGGCGGCGTTGATAGCGCTAAGAATGTCCTGCACGGTCAAAGCGCCGGAAAGATCCACGGTGTCGACGGCGCCGCTGCGATCTTGAATCGTGATTTCGCCCAACTCGCCAAATCCCGCGCCGCCGTTGAGGTT
>JBBDLY010000459.1:0-2155 GCA_040878585.1 Pirellulales bacterium | reverse complement strand
GTATTGCTCCAGCCGCACAAGGCGGCTGGGGGCGTGAGCGAAATCTGGGTAACGACAAGCCGTGTTCACTCCGGGGCTAACTTCTCTCGTGCTAACCCGTTAAACTCGACTTCATGAGAACTCTGGCCCTTGGCGACATTCATGGCTGTCTGACAGCGCTTTCCACCGTGCTCGACGCGGCCGGTCTCTCCAACGACGACCGCCTGATCACCCTGGGCGATTACGTCGATCGCGGGCCTGATTCGCGCGGGGTGATCGATTGGCTGATTGAACGCCAATCGACTGTCGGCAACCTCGTCGCGCTGCGGGGGAATCACGACATGATGATGCTCGCCGCCCGCGACGGCGACGGTTTGCCCGATTGGCTGTCGGTTGGCGGGCGCGAGACGCTCGCTTCCTATGGCGAGCCACTTCGCATGGAGAACGTGCCGGCGGCGCATTGGAAGTTTATCGAGGCAGGCTGCCGCGACTACTTCGAGCTGGACGACTGCTTCTTCGTCCACGGCAACGTCGATCCCCAGTTGCCGCTCGACCAACAGTCGCCATTGATGCTCCACTGGGAAAAATGCCATGATGCTCAACCGCACGTCTCGGGCAAGACCATGATCTGCGGGCACACGGCGCAAAAGTCCGGCCTGCCGCTGAACCTGGGACACGCGATCTGCCTCGATACCTGGGTCTATGACCCGTCCGGCTGGCTGACTTGCCTCGACGTCGCCAGCGGCGAGTACTGGCAGGCCAACGAGCGCGGTGAGACGCGCATCGGATCGCTAATGAAGGACTTCTCCGCATGAAACTCGCTCAATATTCCATCGATGGAAAACATTGCGTGGCGGCGCAACGCGGCCCGGAGGTCGTCAACCTGGCCGCCGTCGACGAGGATCGCTACGGCGATCTCGCCAACATGTTGTTCACCGGCGAGCTTGGTTCGCCGGAGTTGGAGCGAGCCGTCAAGCAGGCGCCCGTGTTTGATCCTTTGACTGCTTTTCTGCTACCGCCGATCGGTGAACCGCAGAAGATTCTTTGCATCGGGCTGAATTACGCGGACCACGCCCGCGAGACCGGCCAGCCATTGCCGACTGAACCGCTGGTGTTCAGCAAGCTCAATACGGCGTTGCGCGGCAGCGGCCACCAGATCGCATTGCCCAATGTCAGCGAGCAGGTCGATTACGAGGCGGAACTGGTGGTGATCATCGGCGAAGACGGCCGCAACATTGCGGAACACGAAGCGCTGGAATATGTGGCCGGCTACACGATCGGCTGCGACGTCTCGGCGCGCGACTGGCAAAAGGGCAAACCGGGCGGGCAGTGGCTGCTGGGCAAGTCGTTCGACGGCTTCGCCCCAATCGGCCCCTGGTTTGTGACCGCCGACGACGTGCCCGACCCGCACCAGCTCGACATCTCCTTGCGGCTCAACGGCCAGGTCATGCAGCAGAGCAACACCCGCGAAATGATCTTTAAGATCGATGAACTTATCAGCTACATCTCGCAAGTCTGCACCTTGACCGTAGGCGATCTGCTCTTTACCGGCACGCCGGCTGGCGTGGGCGCGGCCCGCGATCCGCAGGTGTTCTTGCGATCAGGGGACGGGATCGAGGTGGAGATCGAAGGGCTGGGAACGCTAAGAAGCCGCTTCGCCTAACCCGTGGCTGGGGCTTCCAGCCCCCGCACCGTCAGTGTGCCACGGCGGCTGGAAGCCACTCTCACTTTGCCCGCGGCGGCTGGAAGCCACCGTCACTGTGCTGGGGCTGGAAGCCCCAGCCACGGCTAGGGTTTGAATGCTTCTCGGTTGGCGACTGCGACGCGAAGCGTGACCATCTTCTTGTCGCGGAACACGACGATGTCGACCTCCTTGCCGACCTCGGTCAGGCTCACCAGATTGACCAAGTGGCTGTCGCTATCGACCCACACGCCGTTGAACCGCAGGATCACGTCGTCGATCTCCAGTCCCGCTTTTTCAGCGGGAGCGCCTGTCGTAATCGCGGTCACCTTGGCCCCGCGGGGACGATCCAGCCCGAGTCGCGTAGCCACGGCCTGAGTGTACTTGCTGTCGAGATTCACTCCCAGAAACGCTCGCGACACCTCGCCCCGTTCGATCAACTGCCGGGCAACCACCATCACCATGTTGATCGGGATGGAGAAACCAATGCCTTCA
>JBBDLY010000458.1:0-12883 GCA_040878585.1 Pirellulales bacterium | reverse complement strand
GTCGAAGCTTATTGCGCAGGCGAGAAATGGAGGCGATGGCGCTGCCAAAGCGGTCGACATTCTCGACGAATTCGATTCGGAATCTGCTGACTGGCTTGCCGCACACGCAACAATTGAGGGTTCTTGGCAGTTGCGTACGCTGGTTATTTGCGTTTCGAACGATACTCGACCAGCGGACATGGTTTACGTTTACCCAAGTTGCTATGGCGCCGAGACCATTCATGCTACGATTTTGGGGGGACACGCGACTGATGCGCATGTGGCGGCAATGACTGGAATCGAGTCCATTACATTTTTGACTATCTATGAATCGAAGATAACGGGCGCCTGCTTCAAGGGGATCGCTTTGCCGGCCCTCGAAGTTCTCCGAGTAAACAAATCTCCTGCGACAGATGTGCGGATAGAAGACTTGCCAAACTTGAAACTGCTAAATCTGGCAAGTAGTGAGGCTACGGATGGCACGCTGTCACGTCTCGAATCTTCGAGTTTAGGCGCCATATGTGTCGACGGCGCCAAGGTTACGTCTGCAGGGCTTTCCGCTCTCGTTAGGCTGGAAACACTCCATGCTTACGTGGTCGACATCTCGCAATGTGATGACGTACTAGCCGCCGCCGTCCAAGCCAACCGTTCCATTACTGGAGTAGATATTCGCTGCAAGGACCAGCAGGAGCGACAGCAAGCTGAGCAGTTTGGCAAACGACTACCCATTTGGTGTAAGGTTGAAATTCTGGGCCCGTAGCTACTGGGTCGGTTAACTGTAGGCGGCTTCGTTTTTCTGCCTTTCGCTTGCTGGCAGAAAAATGAGTGGCAGAAAGAATGTGAAACGCCTACAGCGTTTTCGGACATCGCACGGCACGTGAACTGGGGGTAGCTGCGCAACCCCAGGACGGGGTCTACAACCGCTTCGCGGTAGGTGGTGCGAACGCGTCGTTTTATTAGCGGCTATCAGCGCACATCAGCGGTCAAAGCAAAATCTCTTTCACCACCCGAGAAGGCTCCACGCCAGTCAGCTTCTGGTCGAGTCCCTGGTAGGGGAACGAGAGCCGGTTGTGGTCGATTCCGAGTTGATGCAGGATCGTGGCGTTGAAGTCGCGGATGTGGATCGGGTTTTCGACGATGTTGTAGCAGAAGTCGTCGGTCTGGCCGTACTCGATGCCCGGCTTCACGCCGCCGCCGGCCATCCACATGGTGAAGCAGCGGCCGTGGTGGTCGCGGCCGTGGTTGTCCTTGGTCAACTTGCCTTGCGAATAAATGGTGCGGCCGAACTCGCCCCCCCAGATCACCAGGGTGTCGTCCAGCAGACCGCGCTGCTTGAGATCTTTCACCAGCCCGGCGGCCGCCTGATCGACCCCCTTGCACTGGCCGGTGAGATTCTTCGGCAGCGAGCCGTGTTGGTCCCAGCCCTCGTGGAACAGTTGCGTGAACGGCACCCCGCTCTCGGCCAGCCGCCGGGCGATGACGCAGTTGCGGGCGAACGTGCCGGGCTTCTTGGCGTCCTCGCCGTACAGTTCGAAGGTCGCTTCCGGTTCGGTGGAGAGGTCCATCAGTTCCGGCACGCTGGCTTGCATGCGGAACGCCATTTCATATTGGGCGATGCGGGCCTGAGTTTCCGGATCGCCGAACTCGCCGAAGTGCTCGTCGTTGATGGCGGCGATGCGGTCCAACATGCGCCGCCGCATCTGCCGGTCGACCCCCTCGGGGTTCGATAAGTAAAGCACCGGATCGTTGCCGCCGCGGAGCGCGACTCCCTGGTGCTCGCTCGGCAAGAACCCGCTACCCCACAGGCGACTATAGAGGGCTTGCCGCTGCCCCGGTCCGCGCGAGATCATCACAATGTAGTTGGGCAGATTCTTGTTGGGGCTGCCCAACCCATAGCTGATCCAGCTTCCCATGCTCGCCTTGCCGGGCTGCTGCGATCCGGTGTTGATGAACGTGATCGCCGGATCGTGATTGATCGCCTCGGTATGCACGCTTTTGACGATCGCGATATCGTCGACGATGGTCGCCGTGTGCGGCAATATCTCGCTGACCCAGGTGCCGTGCTGGCCGTGCTGCTTGAACTCGAACATCGGCGCGACGCAGGGAAACTCTTTCTGGCCGCTGGTCATGCCCGTGATACGTTGACCGCCGCGAATCTCCGCCGGCAGTTCCATGCCGTGTATCTTGTGCAGCGAAGGCTTGTAGTCGAACGTGTCGATATGCGAAGGCCCGCCCGCCATGAACAGGTAGATCACCCGCTTGGCCTTGGGGGCGAAATGCGGCAAGCCGGGCAGACCCCCTTGCTCCGCGGCGTCGAACTTAGCGCCCGCGGCAATGCGCTGCAGCGCCGCAGTCCCCAGCAGCGAGGCCAAGGCGGCGGCGCCGAGCGGCCGGGCACTGTTGGCCAGCAGTTGCCGGCGGTTCATCAGTTGCAGATGTTCATTGAGCGGATTCATGGCATCAGCCCCGCGTGAGAGTTTGATCGAGATTGAAAATCAGGCTACAGACAATCGTCATCGCCGCATGCTCGGCGGCGTCGAGTTTTTCCTCGCGCGGCGAATCGCCGATCGCCAGCAGTTTGGCCGCGCGATCCTGGTCTTGCTGAAAGACGGCCAACTCCTCATCGTAGGCGCCGCGCAACGTCTCCAGCACCAACGGCGACGGTTGCAGGCCGGTCGCCAGACGATAGGCGGCGATGATCCGGGCGTCGAGGTCGGCGGCGTCGGAGGTCATCACCCGCTGAGCCAAGTGCCGCGCCGCTTCGACGAATTGGGGATCGTTCAGCGTCACCAGCGCTTGCAGCGGCGTGTTGGTCCGCGAGCGGCGCAGCACGCACGTTTCGCGGGTGGGAGCGTCGAAGATCGCCATCGTCGGCATCGGCGCAGACCGCTTCCAGTAAATGTACATGCTGCGGCGGTAGAGCTTGTCTCCCTTGTCCTGCTGGAAGCGGACGTTGCCGTTGAGGCTGACTTCGTTCCATAGTCCAGGCGGCTGGTAGGGCTTTACGCCTGGCCCGCCTATCTCGTTGTTCAACAGACCGCTGGCCGCCAAGGCGTTGTCGCGGATGAATTCGCCTTGCAGGCGGAATCGCGGCCCGCGGGCGAGCAAACGGTTCTCGGGATCGTTTTCCCGTAACTCGGGGGTCAGCCGCGACGACTGCCGGTAGGTGTTGCTCATCACCATCTGCTTGAGCGCCCGTTTGACGTCCCAGCCGTGCTCGACAAAGTCGACGGCCAGCCAGTCGAGCAGTTCGGGATGGCTGGGCCATTCGCCTTGGGCGCCGAAGTCCTCTACCGAGCGGACCAGCCCTTGGCCGAACAACATGTACCAGTATCGATTGACCGCCACCCGGGCGGTGAGTGGATGATCGTCGCGGGTCAGCCACTGGGCCAGGCCGAGACGATTGGCGGGCGCGTCCTCCGGCATCGGGGGCAGCGCGGCGGGCACGCCCGGCTCGACCGGCTTCTCCTTATTGGGCGCGTCGTACATGCCGCGTTCCAGCACGAAGGTCGGCCGCGGCTTGGCAACGTCCTGCATGACCATCACGGTACTGACGGGCTTGCTGACGGCGGCGACTTCCGCCCGCAATTGTTGGATTTCTTGGTTCAGCTTTTGATACTCGGCGTCTTCGCTGGTCAGATAGAAGCGTTGCAGCGTCCGAAGTTCGTCGGTGGTCCATTCGGACCGCGGCTTGGCCAACACCGGGCCGATTCCGTCCTGCCCCGCCAAGGCGGCGACTTCCGCCTCCGACAGCAGCCGCGAATAGAGCCGCACGTCGTCGACTGCGCCCTTGAATGGCGAACCGGGATTACGACGACCGATGTAAAGCGGAATGTCGTTGCGTATGGTTTCCGTCAAGCGGTCCTGCTCGATGTCCCACTCCTGCTTCTGGCCGTCGAAGTAGATCGAAATTCCGGCCGCCTTGCTCGATCCGTCGTAAGTGACGAACAGATGTTGCCACTCGTTGGGCTTCACCTGGCTCTTGGTGGTCACCTTGACCGCGTTGCCGGGCCAGGAATGGATGATGTGCATCGCCACGCGGCCCCCGGAAATATACAAGTCATACCCTCGGTAGCCGTTGCCGTCTTGCATGCGAGCGATCGGCGCACCGCTGCCGGGGCCTTCCGGTTTGATCCACGCGCCGTAGGAAAAGGGTTGATCGCGCTCGAAGTTGCCGACGTCGCCCAGATCGATAAAGTTGTTCCCGTCGACCTGAAAGGCGCCGGAGACCTTACCGGCGGCCCATTTGGCCGAACTGTGGACCTTGCCTTGGCGAGTCTCGCCGGCGACTTGAAAATCGATATTTTCGCCCGACTCTTGATCGAGCGGCAGGTGCAGCAGCGCATCTTCCGGCAACAGCGGCTGTTCGCCGAGCGTTTTGGCCCGCTGGTCGGCCCAGGCGTAAAACTGCTCCGTGGTTTGTTCGCCGCGGGCGTCGAGCCGCTGTTGGGCGGCGGCGATTTGTTGTTCCAGTTCGCGCTGTTTGCGCCTCGCATCGCCGGCCATCACGTTCACCAACGGCGCTTGGTTGCCGCCGCGGCTTTGCATGCCGGGATCGGCCGCCTGGTTGAAGTACGCGTAGAAGCGGAAATAGTCTTCCTGCGAAACCGGATCGAACTTGTGGTCGTGGCATTGGGCGCATTCCATTGTCAGCCCCATCCAGACCATGGAAGTCGTCTTGACGCGATCGACCGCGTACTCCACCCGAAATTCCTCGGGAATCACGCCCCCTTCATCCGTCGTGGCGTTGTTGCGGTTAAAGCCGGTGGCGATCTTCTGATCGAGCGTGGCGTTCGGCAGCAGGTCGCCGGCCAGTTGCTCGACGGTAAACTCGTTGAACGGCTTATTGCTGTTATAGGCCTCGATCACCCAGTCGCGCCACGGCCACATGTCGCGGGGGCCGTCGGCATGGAACACGCTGGTGTCGCCGTACCGGGCGGCGTCCAGCCAGGCCAGCGCCATCCGCTCGCCGTAATGCTCCGAACCCAACAGGCGGTCGACCACTTTTTCATAAGCCTTGGGCGACTGGTCGTCGATAAAAGCGTCGATCTCTTCCAGCGTCGGCGGCAGGCCGGTCAGGTCGAAGGTCACGCGCCGCAGCAGTCGTTCGCGGTCGGCCGGTTCGCTGGGGGACAGTCCTTGCGCTTCGACGCCTTGTAAGATAAAGGCGTCGATCGGATTGGCGACCCGGTCTTGGTGCTTCACCTTGGGCAGTTCCGCCTTTCGCGGCGTAGTGAAGGCCCAATGTCCTTCCCACGGCGCGCCTTGTTCGATCCACCGCTTGAGCAGCCCGATTTCGTCCGGCTTGAGATCCTTGTGCGCGCTGGCCGGCGGCATCCGCTCGTCGACATCGTCGGTGGTGATGCGGAACCAGGCCTCGCTGAAATCCAAGCCGCCTTCAAAGGCCGCCTGCACGCCTTCCTCGGTATCGAACCGCAGGTCGGCCTTGCGATGCGCCTCATCCGGCCCGTGGCATTGAAAGCAGTTGTTCGACAGCAGCGGGCGGACGTCGCGATTGAAGCTCACCTCGCCGGCGGCACTCGACTCGGCAGGCGCGGCGGCGACGGCAAACAGCACGATCGAGCAAGAATGGCGGAACAGCATGGAGAACCTCTCGCGGCGGCGGGAATGACCAGGGCGGGACCGTAGGCTGTTTATTCTAACAGTTTTCCGCCCGCCTTGAAAGCATTTTTTGCCACGCCGAGACGATTACTTGACCTCTTCGCCGGTCATGTAATAGATCGCCAAGTGCTTGTCGTCGGGGCCGTAGAACTCTTCCAGCTCGAAGATCCCCTCCACCGCCACCGGGCGAATCGAGAACTCGGTCGCCTTGCCCGGCTCCATCTCCACGCGAATGCAGTCGTACAGCGCCGCACCGGGGCCGAAGCAGCATTCCATGTTGTCGCGGACCAGCACGAACTGCGTCAGCCCCGACTGCTTGAAGCTGGGTAAGATATACCCGCGGATGCGGATCCGCTTGCCGTAATATTGCTGGATCTTCTCCGGCACCATTTCCGGCGCAAACGGATCGCCCGGCTCGATGTCGAACTTGATGTCGTCGAACGACAGTTCCAGCGGCTTGCGGTTGACCGCCGACGAAGTGGCTCGCGTGGCGGTGCTGGAAATCGCGTCGGATCGGCTCGAATCGCCCGCGGCCGGTGGCGGCGAGACCGGTTGCGGCTGACCGGAAACCTCCACGGCGGACGACGTCTGTTTGGGCGACTCATCGGGCGGGGTCTGGTTTGCCTCGTTGGTCGCGATCGCCTCGCCGTCGACCTTTGAATCCGGCCCGTCCGCGACCGCCCCTGTGGACGGTGCCGCGGCTGGCGATTCGTCCGCGTCCGCGTCTTGTTCGCCGCGCGACAGTTGGACCGGTTCGGTGGGACCGCTGCAGCCTAGCATGGGCGGCAACAAACCAAGCGACAGGCAGAGCAGCTTGCAACGGATGCGGTGCATCATTTCAGATAATCGGCTTCCAGGTGGTAGAGTACCGCGCCGCCGGCGTCGACCGCGGTCTGGTTGGGATCGATCCGCAGCACACCGGCCAGCTTGTGCATTCGCGTGTCGAACTCCAGGCGCAACGGGTCTTGCAAGGTGACTTGGATGCGGTCGGTGATCTTGGGATTACCGCCGAAGCAGCAGTCTCCCTTGTCACGCACCAGCAGGAAGCTGCGGATGCCCCGCTTCTGGGAGCCGGGATAGATGTACCCTTTAATGAACACCTTCTCGCCGTCGAGGGCGTCGGCCGCCGCGGGGATCAGACGCTGCGTTTCCTTGTCGCTGCGGACGTAGTCCAATTCGCGATAGCTGATCCGCCGATAGCCGTCGGGCACTTCGGTCAAGTAGATCGTGCCGTGCATCGTGAGGCTGCCCACGAGACACAAGACCGACACCACCAGAGCGGTCTTGGCCAGCAAGCCGCCGGTCAACTCTTCGCGCCGCTGATGGACGGCGGCAATTGCATAGCACGAAATCAGCACGCCGACAACCGGCACCACAATCAACGACGGCGCCAAGAACGCGACACCGGACAAAAGACTGACTGCCAATGCCGCCACCGCCGCGCTGCTCATGGCGCGATACGCCGCGTAGTTGGGCCCCTCGGGGGCGGCTTGATCGATTGTCGGTGGTTGGAGTTGCGTTGCCATCTGGTTCATTTCCCGTTTGTCCTGAACAGGCTCTAGCCGCGAAAAGTGATTCAATCCTTGCCGGCCAGTTCCGCCGCCGCTTCGCCGCGCCGGGCCGGCCGAGGTGTTCGCAAAATCATTATATAGGCTGCCAGCAGCAATAATACCGCGGCCACCGGCACGCCCACCATCCACACCAGCGCAGGCGGCTCGGCGATTGCCGCCGTCGCCGGCTCGTCCGACTCGTCGACGGTTACCTTGTCGTGCGGGGCCGCCGCGATAGCCTTCTCCGACTCGCCCAACCCAGTTGGGGAGGGGGGCAAGTCGGCCGCAGTCTCCTGCGCCGCGGCTTCGTCGGCTGCGCCGCCATTGGCAGCCGCCGGCGAATCGCCTTGTTCTACGGCGGAATCGCCCTCTCCGTTCGTTTCCTGTTCTCCCTCGGTTGGTTCCGCATCGGTTCCGGGCCTGGTGGTCGATCCGGAAAGGGGGAAGAAGGTGCTCGCCCGCTTGACCGCGTCGGGATCGATCTTGGCCAGCTCCTCCAGATGCTCTTGCGCCTCCGGCAGCGGGCAGGCCCGCAGGAAGTTGACCACCGGCACCCGCACCCAACTGGTGCTCTTGTCGGCGTTCTTAAACAGCTCGACCATCTGCGGTATCGCGTCCCAATCCTCCCAGCGGGCCAGGTCGGGGATGACCAGGTCGGCCAGCTTGGGGCGGTCGAGCATCAGCCGGAAGGTTTGCACCAGCCGCTTCTTGGGCACCACGTCGGTCTCCTGGCCGTGGAACCGCAACGCCATCAGCGCCGCGTAGGTGTCGGTATACTCGGCCTCCTCGTTGCGAATGAATTCCTGCTCGATCAGCGGCAACATGTCCGGGCCGCCGAGTTGCACGTAGCAGGCGATCATGGAGTCCAGCCCCGTCTTGCGCTTCTTGTCGTCGGAGGTGATCATCTCCTCGAGCATCGGCAGATCGCTCTCCGAACCGTTCACGCCCAACAGCGTGAAGTAGAGCCGCTGCCGCGAGGCGGGCGTTTCGGGATCCTGAATCCAGGCCACCAGTTGATCGTGGTCGATCTGTCCGCGGAGCAGCTTCACGCGGTCGTAGGGGGTTTTGGCGAACTCGTCGTAGCTGTCGCGCCGCAACGCCTCTTCTTCATCTTCCAGAAAGTGAATCGCATGCAGCAGCCGGGCGACGTCCTCGCGTCCCAGGGAGAGCATCTTGTGAATGTACTCCTCGACCCGCGACGACACTTCGATCGGTGTCGACCATTGCGCATCGGGCGGCTCGATGCCCATAATCAGAAACCGGGTTCCGACCGTCCCATCGCCGAAGTAGAGCGTTTCGATCTGCTCATTCGGCTTGACGAGCGACTCCCCCTTGAGCACCTCGAGCACGCGGAACTTCGCCCGGGCCGCGTCGGCGGCGGCCTCCGGATCGAGCGCATCGAGTTCGCCGCTGCTGGCCGGCGGCTCAACCAACTCGGCCAGCACCGCCATGTCCGAGGCGTCGATCTCCTCGGTAAAGGTCATCTGGACGGCGCTGCAGAAGGGGCAGGCTTGGGCGGGGGATGCTAAGGTCGCGACGGTGAGCGCGACCGTGACGGTTAGTAAGCTGAAGCGTTTCATGGAGAATCCTTGGGCCACACCAGGGAAAATGCGGTATACGGAAGGCGGTACAACGAAGACTCGTTATTATACCCGATTATGGCCGCACGCGTCGAACTCGCTTTTTTGGGTCCAATCACGCCACTGGGGAGAAGGGCCTGCCAGGAATCCATACCAGCACGAAGCGCGAGCGAGTGCATTGGGGGAGGGGATCGCTTTCCTACCAAAACCGCTGTAGGTCAGCCATTCCTGCGACGAGTCGGTTCAATCGTTGTCCTCCAAACAAAAAGGCTTTGCGAAACCAACCGCCCGAGCATCGACTTTTCGCAGGCGGGCGAGTGCGTCCTTCGCCTCAGGCAGCGGACAGGTCTTGAGATACGACGCCACGCGATTCCTAAGCCACAAATCCTTCTCGGCCGAGTTCTCAAAAAGCGCGACCAATTGCGGCATCGACTCCCAGTCCTGGAAACGGGCAAGATCGGCGACGACTACATCAGCAAGCTGTGGACGGCCGAGCAGCAGACGGAAAGATTGGATCAGGCGATTGCGGGGGATCGCGTCCGTGTCTTCTTCAACATGAAAGCGCAACGATCTTAGCACGGCGCAGGTCTTGTTCAAGCCGACGTCGTCGTTAATCAAATAGTCCCTTTCGATTCTTGACAAGGCCTCAATCCCGCCAAGCTGGAGGTAACAGGCGACAATGGCGTCGAACGCCGGCTGACGCCGCTCGTAACCGGTCTCGACCATCTTGGCGAGCATGGGCAGATCATCCTGGGAACCATTCAGACTCAGCAGGATGAAGTAGAGCCGCTTCCGCCAATCACGTACTTGGGGATCCTCGATCCACGCGACCAACTGGTCGCGATCGAGCTTGCCGGACAGTGCTTTCATTTCCTTGTAAGAGCACTTGGCAAACTCGCCATAGGACTCTTCGCGAAGGTCGTCGTCCTCACCTTCCAGGAACTGGAATGCATGCAAGAGACGCCGGACGTCGTCCTTTGGTATTCCCGTCATTGTGCGGACATATTCTTTTACGTTTTTGGGAATTCCAATCGCAACCGTGTGAAAATCCTTTTGCTGCAACTTGTAGCGAACTAGTAGAAAATCCTCGTAGTCCGCCGGATCGTCGAGAAAGTGGTACTCAACTTCTTCCCCGACGCGAATCAAAGTTCCGCCCATAATGGACTTTGCGGCACGCAACGTACTGGGGTGATCAAACTCCCAGGCATGTTCCGTTCGAACCAACTTTGCGAAAGCGGCGGCGTCCGAGCTTTCAATGCTCTCAACGAGCGTCTTCCGTTGTGGCGGATAACAAAGCCGGCAAGCGCCGGACGCTGATGCGCATCCGAATATCGCTGCGAGTGCTACGGCAACGAGCGAACAAAACTTCACTTGGTCGCCTCCACGGTAATGGACGATGTGATTTCACACTGCATTCTACGCGATTTCAGCAATCTGCGTCGAACTCAATTCCGGCTTGGCCTCTGAACAAATTGCTGGAACGCAAACCGGTGCAACCCACTTGCTTGCGCCGCGTGCTGGTATTGGCCGCCGACTCGTCGTTTAACCCGTAGCCGGCAGGCGAGCCAGCAGTAGGCCGGAACAAGCGGCGAAGACAGCAAGCCGTGACCAAGCAACGTGACCGCCGCGCCGCTCCGGCAGAAGCATAAACCACACATCGAATTGCCGGAACGGCGCGGCGGTCGCGTTGCGGTATGGTAGACGTTTCTCGCCGCTTGGTCCGGCCTACTGCTTAATGGGCATCCGAGGCCTTTTTAGCTGCTCGAAACGCTAATTCAGACGGGTTCAAGGTCGTCGCTTAGCATACTCAAATGGTTTGGGGTCAATCTTAGTTAGCTCCTCAATATGCTTTTTCGCCTCTGGCAGCGGACAGGCGAGCAGATACCACGCCACACTGCGCCGCTCATAAACATCGGGAGCACGATCGCTCTTGGGTTCATGATGGAATAGTGCAACGGCCTGAGGCATCGAGTCCCAATCTTCGAGACGCTGCAAGGGGACGAGCGCTCCATAACATACGTATGGGTAGTCCAGGAATAGCCGAAGCGAATGAATTAGTCGCTTCGGTGAAACTGCCTTGGTGTCTTGCGCTGTTACTGAAAGGGCAGTCAGCGCCGCAACCTGATCGACATGCCTGACGTGTTCGTTACGTATGTATTCATTTTCGATAAATTCTAACTTGTCTTCACCGCCGAGTTGTAGATGGCAGACCAAAACATAGTCCAATCCACCACGCTGGCGTCCGTCCTCCGATGTAAGCAACGACTCTAGGAAGGGCAGATCTTCCTCAGAACCGTTCAGCCCCAGCAATCGAAGATAGAGTCCCTGCCGATACTGCCCCTCTGTCGCTTTGATCCAGGTGACGATCTTGTCATGGTCAAGTTTGCCCGCCAGCGGTTTGAGTCGTTCATAGGCGATTTCCTCGAACTCATGATACGCTTGGCGGCGAATCATCTCATCTTCGTCTTCCAGGTAGTCAAACGCGAAAATCAATCGCTCGGTACTGTCACGCGGCAGTTCGAGCATCTTCTTGATGAATATCCTTCCGCGAGGAGTAACAGGATCGGGCGTCAAGCGGAGCGTGCCGGGCATCAGGCCCGTCGACCACTCCAGCTTTTCTTTCGCTCGTGCATTCAAAAGATAGAGCGTCTTGACTGGACCTTCGCCAAGGTAGTCCACCGCTACAACATTGCCTTGTTGAACATGGTTCGCACCTTTGAGCACCTCCACAATGCGGAATTCCGCTTGCCCTTCTTGTCTGTTCGGCACCTCAATCAATTCGGCAAATGCCACGGCGTCGGCCGCGTCGAATTCGTCGGTGAACGATACCCACCTGCCAAAACCCAAGAACGGTGAAGACCATGCTGGCTGCGCCGTCAGCGCTAGCAGCGTGATGACGATGATGAGCCGATTGATGCGTTTCATCAAACAATTTCCCTGCGACACGGATTTAGCAGTCCCGTAATCATGCATTCTACGCGATATTCGTACCATGCGTCGAACTCAATCTTACCACACGAGACGAAATGGCAGGCGGGAACGCAAACCGGTGCAACCCACTTGCTTGCGCCGCGTGCTGGTATTGGCCGCCGACTCGTCGTTTAACCCGTAGCCGGCAGGCGAGCCAGCAGTAGGCCGGAACAAGCGGCGAAGACAGCAAGCCGTGACCAAGCAACGTGACCGCCGCGCCGCTCCGGCAGAAGCATAAACCACACATCGAATTGCCGGAACGGCGCGGCGGTCGCGTTGCGGTATGGTAGACGTTTCTCGCCGCTTGGTCCGGCCTACTGCGTCTCAAGCGACTTCACATCTCGATCGCCGCGAATAATGCGGACGATCTCCAACACCTCACCTGCGCGCCGAAAGTAAATCACGTAGCTGCCGACATACGTTGAGCGGACGCCTTCGCCATACTCCGGGCAAGGATCGCCGAGATCGGGATACCTTGCCACAAGCCGGCACTTCTTCTCGATCTTGGCGGTCCATTTCTCGGCCGCGTCCGGATTGCGCTGTGAGATATAGCCTGAGTAACCGCGGAGGTCTGCTCTCGCTTTGGTGGACATCTTGAGACGCAGCATCTCAGGCGCTTTCGGATTTGCGAGCCTTCACTTCCGCGATCTCGGCATAGGTCTCGCGGAAGGCTTCGTCCCCGTCAACCCACTCGTCGTCGTCAAGTTGTCGAATCCCTTCCTGAATCTCGGCGCGAAGCTGTTCGCGGGACATCAGCAGGCGGATGCCTTCGACGACCGCTTCCTGCTCGTTCTCGAACCGGCCTTGCGTGACGAGGTTTTGGACGAAAGCGTTGATGTCGCTGGGGAGGTTCAGTTGCATGTTTTTGTCTCCGCTATGGGCAGGAAGGGGCTTCTCTGATTGTACTCCATTCGCACCGGCGGCAATACCAGCACGCAGCGCGAGCATCGGCTGTAGGTCAGGCATTCCTGCCCGACCAAAAAACCAAACAGTTCCACCGTCGAAGAAAGGCTCGTATGCCTGCTGGCTATTCGCGCCGTTGCTGCACGCAACACGTACTCTTCTTTGGTCAGGCAGGAATGCCTGACCCACTCGCTGGCGCTGCGTGCTGGTATTACTCGCTCGCCGTCAGGTTCTTCGCCACATCCGTCCGATAGGCCGTCAGGGCCGGCACGAAGCCGA
>JBBDLY010000457.1:0-2159 GCA_040878585.1 Pirellulales bacterium | reverse complement strand
TGGAATTACATAGCAGAACCCAACAAGCGACACTAATTTCCCGCTCGATGCTAAGGGACAGCTCAAGAACAATTTCGGTATTTGCGGGTTCTTGTTTGAACAGGAGAAAACGAAGGGAACAGAGAAACATGACTCTGTTGCCTCTCGTCTCCTTTGTTGTCTTAAATCATTTAGTTGACTATCCGACAATGCCCGCCGCATCGATTGACGTCAATTGTGGTTGCTGACTATTGGCTTCCATTTGAAAGAATGACCCAATGTGTTGGCCTTGCCTAATGAAACCGGAGTTCGTCGACCAATAAATCAGAATGACGTATAACCTGATTTACTCAATGAGGATTCGCAATCCATAGCAAGCTGTTTCACAATCGACAAGGAGCAAACGAAGAAGACGAGAGGCAACGGAGGCGATTCACCTCTCCGTTCTCTCCGTTTCCTTCTGTTCAAAACGAAACTTGAGTCGACTTGGCGTCCGGCGAAGCAAATGCCAAAGTAGTTTTTAGAGCGATTCCGAAGTCGCTTCGTGTATCGTCATCCGCGGATACTTTTTGGGGCCGTTTGTGGACCGGAGCCGTTTGTGAACCAGGCAGTGCGAAGGTTGTGGCCGTTTGGCCTGTGGCTGACTTGCTTCTATGCTGTCTGGTTGGCCCTTGTCTTCGGTGGCGGCTATTGGCAGGTCGTGATGTTGCATTGGCCGATTGCCTTGTCGATGGCGTTTGGCTCGTACATCGCCGGGTCGACGCCGATGGGAGGCGGCACGGTCGGCTTCCCCGTGCTGGTGCTGCTGTTCGACCTGCCCGGTTCGTTGGGTAGAAACTTTGGTTTGGCCGTTCAATCGATCGGCATGGTTTCGGCAAGTATTTTCCTATTGTCAAATCGCCGCCCACTGGATTGGGGCTTGCTGCGTCCGGCGATGCTCGGCTCTCTGGTCGCGACGCCGCTCTCGGCCGCATGGATCGCTCCCTACATTCCCGATCTGTGGGTCAAGCTGTGCTTTGCCGTCGTGTGGGCGAGCTTTGGCATCATGCATCTGGTGAAGATGCGAGAGTTGGTTTCCGCGCACCGCGCGAACGATCGATGGGCCGCGTGGAATCGCTGGATCGGCCTGGCCATCGGCGTCAGCGGCGGGGTCGTCGCCTCGATTACCGGCGTGGGCATCGATATGATTCTATACGCCGCCATGGTGCTGTTATTTCGTGCCGACCTGAAGGTGTCCATACCGACTTCCGTGGTGTTGATGGCCTTTACCTCGGTGGTTGGCATCACCACCAACGCGATCCTCGGCGTGTACAATCCGAGCTTGTATGGAATTGACCCAGAAGTCTTCGCCAACTGGCTGGCAGCGGCGCCGATTGTCGCCCTGGGCGCGCCGCTGGGAGCTTTGGTGGTCAACCTCATCCCCCGCGCTCCGACGTTATATGTAGTCTCGTTGTTGTGTATTTTACAGTTCGTTTGGACGCTTGTTCACGAACAAGTCGCCGGCGCGGCACTGATACTAGCCCTGCTGGCCGTGTTGGCTATTAACGTGCTGTTCCATTTCCTCTATCAGTTGGGCGCTGTGCGATCGGTGAGTGAACCGAGTGCCCAAGAGACGTTGGCGGCCAGTACCACGACGCTTGACGACTAGCCCGTCAATTCAGCAAAAACGGTTGCGGCGTGCCGTCGTCGTCGCGGGCTTCCAGTTCCTTGCGGAGTTCGCGCAGACCGAAAGCGCACAGCTCAAATTGCTCGCTGAGTCGTTGCAGCACTTCGCCCTGCGGCGCGTTCTCCTCGGCCGGAATCGTGCTGGCGATGTAATAGGCGCGCTTGCCTTGCTCGGTGTAGTCGAGCAACTGATCTTTGCTCAGTTTGCCTTGCCTTCGTTCGAGCGCCTCGGGATAGACGCCGGTCCAAAACAACGCGAAATCGCCGACGTGCCGATGCACTTCGCGACGGGCGTCGCCGACTCGCTGGTTGGCTTCGATCAGCATGTCGGCCAGTTCCTCCAGGCGACGGCCTCCCAGATCACGCACCCGATAGACTGCGTCGCTGCGCACGAACCGAACCATCAACTCCGCCACGTAATCGATCAGCGGCGGATCGGCCACGCCTAGCCTGGTTTGAAACGTCGATTCCGCCAATCCGAAGAAAAATCGGCGCAAGGTCGTAGGTCGCTCCAT
>JBBDLY010000456.1:0-2168 GCA_040878585.1 Pirellulales bacterium | reverse complement strand
CGCACGAACCGTCGGTCGGCGGAGACGACCGCCTGCACCGAGAGGGTCGTTCCCTCGTTGAGCACCACGATGATGGGCGCTTGCGCGGCCGCAAAGTCGCCGACCACCGGGGTCACGCTGGTCACGAACGGCGACTGCGAAGTGTCCGATATCGACGCCGTTTGGCCGTTGAACAGGGTTACTTTCGGGGCCTGCATGATGTTCGACCGCGAGTCTCCTTGTGCGGCTTGCACTAGGAAGAACGCTTCGATGTCGCTGAGAATCGCCACGCCAAAGGTGGCCGCCGAGGCCGGATCGAATCCGCCGAACGGCGGCGTCGCCGCGGCGAAGCTGTTGTTGCGGAAGCGAATGTCCGGAGTAATGTTGGGGAACGGATCGAGTTCGGTCGGCGGGTTGAGCCCGACCGTCGCGCTGGGACCGGGAATGCCGAACGGCCCAGTCAGGTTGTTGTTGATGTTGAAGTCGAAGTCGATGCCGATCCGCTCAAAGAAGTTGTCGGTCAGCGTGATGAACCGCACTTCGATCGTCACTTGCAAGTCTTGCAGGCGGCGCAACTGTTCGAGCAAGTCGGAAATCCGCTCGTGGACCTCTTGCGTCTGGCTGATAACGAGGCTCAAGTTGCCTTCAAAAGCTTCAATCGAGCCGGGTCCGCCCACCTCGGCCCAAGTCGTGGGCGCCACGGTGGAGGTCATCAGTTGGATAATCGCGTCGAAGTCCGCCCGCGCCGCGCCGCCGTTGCCGCCGGTGGTGAAACCGCTCGGCGAACTACTTTGGGCGTGGATGCCCGGCGGTGTGATTCCGCCGGTACCGGCCGCCAGATTGCCGCCGGCTGTGTTGCCGCCGGCCAGCGGATAGCCTGGGGGCTGAAATCCTGGACCGGTGCGCATGGTCGTGGCGTAGGCTTCGCTCAACGCCCCGGCCAGGCCCATCCGATTGTGCGGTACGAAGTCGGGGATCGGAATCACCAAGTCGGCCACCGGATACGTTACGGTGTACACCTCGCCCGCGCGAACGTGCTCGCTGGTGATCTTGAGCACCTCATCCTTGACCACGTAGCTTAGGTGCAGCGGTTCCAGGATCAGGTTCAACGCGCTCATTAGCGAGATTTCCTGATTCAGGTCGATCGTGACCGGAGTGGAGGCGAACAGTCCCTCCTGTTCGAGGCTTTGCATGTCGAGATGGATGTTCACTCCGGAGACCTTCTTCAGATGGCCGATCACTTCGGCCAGCGGCGCCTCCTTGAAGTTCAACGACACCGGTGTTCGCAGCTTCTGCTCAATCTCAATCTCCGCCGGCAGCCGCTTCCGCTGGAACTGCTCGACGAAGCGCCGACGGTTGCGGGTCAGCTCCTCCCAATTGTCGACGTCGTAGCGAATCGGATTGCGGTCGTCAAAGGGAATGCTCGACTCCTCGACGGCGTCGAGTGTCGCCCAAACCGCGCCCTCTTTCTCGTCCCGCCGGGTGTCGTTGATATAGACGCGGCGGATGAATTTCGATTGCAAGAAGACCTGCTTGGCAATCGGTTCGTCCGGAGCGAGTGCGTACAGTTTCTTGGCGACCAGTTCCGCTTCGTGGATCCGCTGCTCGTCGAGCAAACGATTGAACTCGTCGACCATTTGGGCGGTTTTTTCCTGCACGACGACGGTATGCTGACGGGTGCGATCGATATCGTCCCGCACGGCCTGATTGGCTTCGTCCAGTGCAATCTGCGCCTTGTTTCGTTCGATGTAGCGCTCCAACTCCGCGATGTGGAGGTCCACGCGGATGGTCAGCGCCTGCTTGTCCTCCGCGCTAAGCGCCGACGCCTCCACCTGCTGACGCGACTTGACCAACAGGTCCAGCGCCCCGCGGGGATCGGTTTCGCGGCGGTTCAGCGCCGCGCGGTGCTGCCGCGCGACGTCGGTCGCCAGCGTGCGGCGGAGTGCTTCTTCCTCGCTTTCCACGCGCTCCAACAGCCGCGGCTCGCCGCCGCCTTGCGCGGTCATCGCCCCCAGCCGCAGCACATTCTGCAGGCGCTGGCGGCGTTCCGGATCGAGTTGCTCCTGGAACTTGGTCGCTTCGCGGAAGTATTCCATGGCCTGCTTGTTGTCGGTCCGCAGCGCCTTCTCGCCCAGCTCCATCAGTTCCTCGGCCTGATTGGTCGCGTAGCGGCCGATCGGCGCTTGAGG
>JBBDLY010000455.1:0-2190 GCA_040878585.1 Pirellulales bacterium | reverse complement strand
CGCCCTGGGCCTTGCTTGCGGCAACTCAGCCAGCCCGACTCGGGCGGGATCATGTGTACGCCGTCGGCCGCTAGTTGCGCGACGTTCCGCTGCACCGCCTTGTGTTCCCACATGTCGTTGTTCATCGCCGGAGCGATGAGCACCGGCTTGCGGAAGGCGAGATACAAGGTGGAGAGCAGATCGTCCGCCAGTCCATTTGCGGCGGTGGCCAGGAAATGGGCCGTGGCGGGGGCGACCAGCAACAGATCGCCCCGCTCGGCCAGTTCGATGTGCGCGCCCAACGGATAGGCGGCCTCGTCAAAGACGCGCGTCGCCACCGGCCGGCCGGTCAGCGCGGCAAAGGTGGCCGGGCCGATGAAATTGCCCGCCGCCGCGGTCATCACGACCGACACCTTCGCCCCGCCTTGCACCAACTGGCTGACCACCATCGCGGTTTTATAGGCCGCAATGCCGCCGCACACGCCCACCACGATTTCGCCGTTCATCACAGGTTCGTCAGGTCCAATTCGGGCGGGCCGCCGGCGTCTTCGCTGTCGGCAATGCGCATGTTGCTTTCCTGGTCGAGGAAGATTTTGTCTTCCATGATCTCGCGAATCACGATCTCCATCTTGTTGTCAGTATTCATATTGACCAGCGGCCGACTGCCGCCGTTGAGCTGCACCAGTCGCTTTTGAATGAGCGTCGACAGCTTGAACCGTCCGCCCACCTTGTTCACGATATGCTCTTCACGAAGTTCAGGAATCATGCGCTACTTCTCCCAGGCTTTCGAGAATCTCGCAGGTCGCACGAACCGCCTGCTGGATATCCTCGTTGATAACATTGTAAGTATACTTGTCGGCGAAGTTCAATTCATGCCGGGCAACTTCCAGCCGCCGCTGCAAGGCGTCTTCCGTCTCCGTTCGGCGTCCGCGAAGCTGCGTCTCGAGTTGTTCCAGCGAGCGGGGCCGAATGAAGATCGTGACCGCCTGCGGATACTGCTCCAAGACGCTCATGGCCCCGTCCACATCGATCTCCAGCAGCACCCATTCGCCGCGGGCTACGCGCGGTTCGACTTCCGACTTCAGGGTGCCGTACCAATATCCGCGACCGAATACCTCGAAACACTCCAAAAACTTCCCCGCGGCCCGCTTCTGCTGAAATTCCTGTGGCGAAAGGAAGTGATAATCTTCGCCATCCACTTCACCCTGCCGCGGCGGCCGAGTGGTGGCCGACACGCTGACCACCAGCCGCTCGCCCATCCGTTGGAGCACCTGGCGCAGCACCGAAGTCTTGCCGGCCCCCGAAGGCCCCGAAACGATGATCAGTTTTCCGTCTGAGTCGGACATGCTTTGAGAGTTTGATTATTGCGTATGTCTGTTCGTATCGTCGAGTTTCATCTGCGTGTCTCTGCGTCATCTGCGGACGCCCACCGTGGTTGTCCGCAGATGATGCGGATACTCGCAGATATTCCTACTCCACGTTTTGGACCATCTCGCGGATCCGTTCGATCGCCGCCTTGATCTCGATCACGTGCCGGGCGATTTCCATGTCATTGGCCTTCGATCCGATGGTGTTGGTTTCGCGAAACATTTCCTGCGTGACGAAGTCGAGCTTCTTGCCGTGACTGTCGGGCTGCTTTAGCGTAGCGCGGAACTGCTGTAAGTGGCTCCGCAGCCGTACGGTCTCCTCGGCAATGTCGGTTCGCTCCGCGAAAAATCCCACCTCGCGAATCAGGTCGCTCGTCTCGATCGAGACGTCGTGCTCAGCTAAGTACTTGTTGATCCGCTCGGCCAATCGACCGCGATAGGCGTCGACCACCAGCGGCGCCCGTGCTTCGATCTTGCCGAGTTGTTCCTCGATCGCGTCAATATTGGCGATCAGATCCGACTTCATGGCCGCGCCTTCGGCGCCGCGCATCTGGTGCAGATGATCGACCGCTTCGCGGAGAGTGCTCTCGATCAACGGCCAATCTTGCTCCACCTCCACTTCGTGCAGGTTTTCGTCGACCACTCCCGGCAGCAGCAGAATGTTCTCCAGCCGGGCGTGCTCGGGGACCATCAACCGCTGATGCAGCGAGGCCAATTGCCGATAGTAGCTCTCCAGCACGGTTTCGTTGAGCGTGTAGTCGTCGGCCCCGCGGGCACGATCGACCTTCAAGTTGACCTGCGCCGTGCCGCGGCTGATCTTTTCGCGGACGATCGCTTCGATCTG
>JBBDLY010000454.1:0-2200 GCA_040878585.1 Pirellulales bacterium | reverse complement strand
ATCCACGCCTGTCGCGAACCTGACAGGCATTCCTTTTACAGTTTTAATCGACTTTCCAGGCAACAGAGCGGGGCTGAGTCAACAGAGTGTGCATTTCTCCGTTTTCTTTGTTTCCTCCTGTTCCAACAGCCCTGGCAGACCCTTAAAGCCCTGGTTCCTTATCCCTATCCTTGAGCAGCTTGATGCTTGAGCCATGTTATGATGGAGCAACTGGGGCCTCACTCCGATTTTCTCGAATTACAAGTTTTTTTCGGATGGCCGCCGCGTCCGCTCCTGCAACGCCCCTTCGGCGGCGTGGACTGCGCCCAGCGACACGGCCAGGCCGGCACCGCGCATGGCGAGCCGTATTCGCAACTCTCGCTTACCGCGTTTCAAATAGCCGTTGACGCTGCCGACGGTCGTCTCCAACTGCGCGGCCACTTCCTTGGCGGTCTTGCCCATCAAGTAATGCAGAATCAGCGAATCGCGGTATTTAGGCGGCAGGTGCTCCATTTCCTCGTCGAGCAACTGTTGCATGTATTGGGTGGCAATCGCCCACTCGTCCCCGGATGCGGCGACGTCTTCGACCAACGCCTGCTCGCGGCGTTTGCCCCGCTTGGCGGCCAGCTTGCAGGCGGTGCGGGCAGCCACGCCGTAGAGCCAACTCGCCAGCGAAGCGGGGTTCTCGATCGAGGCGGCACCGTTGGCCAGTGCCAGGAAGGTGTCCTGGGCGGCGTCTTCCACGTCGTGGTGATTGCCCAACGCGCGGCGGCAAATCCGCACCACCAATTGTCGATAGCGCTCGACCAGCGCCGCAAAAGCGGTTTCATCGCGGTGGACTACATAGCGCTCGAGCAGCAAGGCGTCGCTCGCCTTGCCGTACTCGACTGCCAACATGTCGGCGGCGACATCGAGGGTGTTCATGGCATGCAGGTCATTGAGGTAGGAAAGGTCGTCAACCGCGCTGTGGTTGCGCGGACGGGCGGGGAGCCTTACACTTCCAAGGCATCGCGGGGTTTGCCCTCAAGGCGAACCATGCCGGCAGGTTGCCGGCGACCGCTCTACACCCTTCATGCTAACTCAATAAATCTGATTTTTTGGGACAAAATACTGTCTAATCAAGACAATTTATGTTGCCTGCTCCGACCCGCACCCGACCTCGTTCGCTATTTGCGGCCCAGCATGCGGTCCAGCGCGTCGGACGTGTGGTAGACGATCGCCTCCGGCCAGTGCGGGAAGGGATTGAAGTATTCGAAGGTCAGATAGCCCCGATAGCCCACCGCGTCGAACGCCGCCAGCACCGCCGGCCAATCGGTCGTGCCGTCCAGCAGCAGCCGGAAAGCGTTGAGATTGAACTCGTGAACCTTCTTGCTGTATTCCTTCAGATGAACGTTCTGAATCCGCTTGCCCAGCAGCGGAATCCAATGCTCGGGAAAGTGGTACTGCATGATGTTGCCGGTGTCGAAGTGGACCTTCACCCGCTCCGACTGGAAGCCGTCGACAAAGCTGTTGATTTCCTGCGGGCTGTGCAGGAAGCCGTTGGCGAAGATATTCTCGATGTTGATGTAGACCCCTTGCTTGTCCGCCTCCGGCAGCAGCTTGGCGACCCCCTCGGTGGCCCGCGCCAAGGCAACGTCGTGCGGCACGGGCGGTTCGTCCGGAATCCACGGTGCGTAGACCGAGCCAGGCACCACTAGTAGATTCTCGGTCCCCAACAAGTGTGCGGCGCGGATCATCTTGCGTGCCAACTCCAGCCCCTTGGCTCGCCTTTGAGGATCGTTATGCGTGAAGGCATAGGGCCAAAACAGAAACGAACAGACACCGCTGATCTCGATGCCGATCTCGCGGGCCATCGCGCCGATCGCCTTGATATCTTGCTCGCTGGCTTCCGGCGACAGATCCCCTTCGAGCGCGTAATTCACTTCAACGCCGTCGAATCCGGCGTCCTTGCACAATTCGAGGCACTCTCTGAGTGTCATCTTATCGGGATACGGTAGCGCCCAAAGGTTGATCGACTTCTTCATGTCGTAGCGCTTGCCCTTCGGCGGCGAGGCGTCCGGCTGGGCGGTCGTCGCCGGCGGTTCCTCGGCGGCCAGTCCTTGCGCGGTGAGAAACGCGCCGCCAAAGGCAGCGCCATAGGCGATCATCTCGCGGCGCGTGAGCGGCGAGGTGTGGTCGGTAGCACGGCTCGATTCGGTCATGATGCATCCTTTACGGTTCT
>JBBDLY010000453.1:0-2205 GCA_040878585.1 Pirellulales bacterium | reverse complement strand
ACCTTGGACATCTGCCCGAGCCAGAATTCACCCACAGATTCTGGTGAGGAGGCAGGATTTTAGAACTTCGCATTTCACCCCAGGGGCGTCTGTACAGCCCCTAGCCGCTTGGTTTCGGCATCGCCAGTGAATGGAGAATGAGGACCGCTCCGATCGACATCAAGGCGTAGCCTAGCCATTCGGGCAGCACGACAACCTGATTGGGGACCATGCCGGCCGAGGTCATGAAGTTGTGGGTCGAAGCGGTGAACGGCGCCGGCTGTTGCTGGCCCTGCTGCACTTTCATCTTCTTTTCGGCGATGAACTGACTCACCGGCTGATTGAGGATGAAGCGATCGACCAGTCGAAACTGAAGCCCCAGCAGCACCAAGACGATGCCGATCATAAAATACTGATTGCGATTGATTTCCATGGTCGTTCTCTCCCGTCGCCTGCACGCGACAAACTTTTCACCATGATCCATTATCGAGTTGCGACGGCAATCTACTTCACGAAGTCCGCTATCGTGACGATTTTACGGCGCGATCGGCGGATATCGGCGACGGCGGCGGTGTGCTGATAGCGATTATGCCAGTCTTGCGGCGTGTTGGGCGGCGGCCGCTTTGCACTGGCTGGGCTGCGGGTTAGAATCGGCACGCATAGTAGAATTGCTTCGCTTCCCATCCCTCGTCGCCGTCCAGCCGAGCTGGTGTTTCGTGAGCCGCATCCTGATTGTTACTCCCGCGCCGCACGGATCGCGCAAGGGGAACCGCCTCACCGCCGAACGCTGGGCCATGCTGGTCCGCCGGCTGGGGCATCGCATCGCCATCGCCGAGTCGTACACCGGCCAGGAAGCCGACGCGGTGATCGCGTTGCACGCCCGCAAATCGGCCGCCAGCATCCGGCGTGTTCGATCGGTTCGTCCGCAAACTCCCATCGTGGCAGCGTTGACCGGCACCGACCTGTATCACGATCTGCCCGACAACCGGGCCGCCGCCGAGTCGCTGCAAATCGCCGATCGCCTGGTGGTGCTGCAGCCGCTGGCGCTGCGGGCGCTGCCGCGATCGCTGCACGCCAAAACCCGCGTCATCGTGCAGTCGGTGGCGCCACTCGCCACGGCGGTGCGCCCCTTGCCGAATCGGTTCGAGGTCTGCGTGTCGGGGCATCTGCGGTCGGTCAAGGATCCGTTCCGCGCGGCCGCGGCCGTGCGTTCGCTGCCGGCGGAATCGAAAATCCAGATCACGCACCTTGGCGGCGCCTTGACCGCTGCGATGGAGCAGCGAGCCAGACGCGAGACGCAACGCAACCCGCGCTACCGCTGGCTGGGCGACGTGTCGCACCATTGGGCGATGCGGCTGCTGAAGCGAAGCCGCCTGCTGGCCATAACTTCCAAGCTGGAAGGCTGCCCCACCGTGCTGTCGGAAGCGATCGCCAACGGCACGCCGGTGGCGGCGACGCGGATCGACGGAAACGTCGGCTTGCTGGGGGAAGATTACGCCGGCTACTTCGAGGTCGGCGCCACCCGCCAACTGCGCGATCTGCTGCTGCGCTGCGAAGAGGACGCCCAGTTCCTTCAGCACCTGCAAGCGCAATGTCGCGCGAAAGCGCCGCTGGTGGAACCGCAGCGGGAACAACAGGCGTGGCAAGAATTGCTGCGCGACGTAAACGTGTAACCGTTCGGCGTCGTAAGAATTTGAACAGGAGGGAACAGAGAGAACGAAGGAAAGGATTCTCTGTTGTCTCCTGCTCCCTCAGTTCGCTCAATCAAATTGATCGTAGTTGCGCGCAACACCCAAGGAGGGTATTGCGCGTTCTATATGGTTGGCCCTCGATTGGTGTGTCGCACTCAGCTAACAAAAATGGCTGCTCGCACGTAACAGGGAATTCATTTTGCAATTCCAATCGACATTTCAGGCAACAGAGCGGATTGGAGTCAACAGAGTACGCGTCCCTCCGTGTTCTTCGTTTCCTCCTGTTCCAACTGAATTGGCAGACATGCAAAGCCCTAGTCTTGATAACCGTTCCGCTCAACGCTCTATTGCCGCCGCAGCGTTTGAAGGAATTGTTCCGCGCCGCTGCCGAGCGTTTCGATCACGGCGCCTTGCAGGATATGGCTCTTGCCGTCGCGAACGATGGCCGCCGCCAGCGAGGGATGTTGCCGCCAATCGTTAGCCGTGAACCCGCGGACGTCGACGTAGGCGTTGTCGAAAGAGACGTCCATCTTGG
>JBBDLY010000452.1:0-2208 GCA_040878585.1 Pirellulales bacterium | reverse complement strand
GACTGTCGTACCGTCGTCACCTCTGTACCATTGCGCCAAACTTGCGCGCACGTTTCCCTTCAATCGATGCATCTGCGCGCGCAAAAACTGGCGGGGGATGTTATGAATGTCATCATATCGATGTCAAATATGGGTGCCTCGCGTTTCACGCGCCGCATCATCGGATCAGTTGCCAATTAGAGTGCGATTGGGACTCCCGACGCGCGCTGCAATGCGCGGATGTCGCGGCGCCTGTTCGCAACTTGAATGGTTGTCAAACGATTGCGACGACGATTTGAATGGTCGTTCACTTGCGCGATGCACGTCTTCACGACGGTCCGACAGCCACACCGAGCGGATGGCCCTCTTGCCGGTTCGCGTCGTATTTTCTCGGCGGACAGCCGATATCGTATGAATATAAGTGGTGTTATAATAAGTATTTACGTCTTTTACTTGAAATTAGGTCAATTCGTCGCGTAGGATAGTAGTGGCGACGGAACCGCAGCTTATCTGGTCCGTAGCCACGCCTAGCCCGCTTAGATGGAATGGCTTGGCCTAGTGTGCGACCGGCATTCGCCTGGTCGGGAAGGATTCTTGGCGCCAGTGCGAACCGCAACGACGATTGAAAGTGATCGACAACATGGCACGACGAAATTATCAACTCGCTTCGCAGCGCAATGTGCCGTCATATACGCGACACTTAGCGCGCAAGACGCGTTCAACACGGCGTCGAGTCCCGCATGGCAAGCGTGCGCGCGGAATGCAGTCGCGCGACAACACCACTTTCGAACCGCCCGAGGACTGGCACGAACCGCGCGAGGTTGCCGCGCGGGATCCCTACGACTTCCGAATCGTTGAGCAGACCGCCGGCGCGGGTTATCGGCACATCCTCTCGGCAGACGACGTGCGTCAACGGTTGCGTCAACTGCCTGCTTCGTTCATCGCTCCGTTGGAGACGGTGCAACTGAGCCGTATGACGCGGAAGAAGGAATCGTTTGCATGCTATGGAATGCAATGGGGAAGTTGTCTGTATCTGTATCCGATGGAGGAAGCACTCGACGAGTGGTACAGCAAACCGCCCAAGCCGAACCAAGTGAACGAGGCGGAGATGTACGGCGGGCGCTGGATTCAGGAAGAACCCGAACTGTGGCGGTTGCGCTGGTCGGAGGATGCGATTCGCGACTTCTATCTGAACAACATCCTGATCCACGAACTGGGGCATCTGCTCGACGAGCGAAACACCTCGTACTACGATCGCGAGCGGTACGCCGAGTGGTTTGCGGTGGAATACGGGTATCGACGTAGCAAACGGCTTGCCAAGGACGCGAAATACCGGCCCGTCACCGTGCGACACGGTAAGAAGTAGTCCTAGCCTGCCTTGGATATTTTCCCCCCGAGGGAAGAAAATCGTAGCGATTGTGCGACTAGAGTGTCATGCTTCTCCCAACTGCCACGTTGGCTTTTAGCTCGTGTTGGCTGCAAATGCGGCTATAATACGGGCCTGCCGTATGTGTCGGTTCCCGGCTTTTTTGGTCACGACTCTCAGGTTTGCCATGATTCTTGCTGTTAACTCGCTTGTTCGGCGCAGTTTGCCGCTGCTGTTCATCTTCTTTGCGGCGATCTCGAGCCAGGCGGCGCCCAATAGCACGCAGCGAGCCGAAATCGATCGGCTCACCGATGCAATTGAGGCCGCCATTTCCAATATCAAGGACGGCGAATTCGACGCGGCTTTGGGCAAATTGCAAGGGGCTCAAGCCGGCTACGACCGATTGAGCCGACAACTGGTCGCTTCCGATCCGGAAACGCAACAAGCCATCCGGCCGCTGGTGCGCGGCTTGGCCGTGGTGCGATCACGACTGGAGTTTGAGGGCCTCTCGGTACCTCGGCCGGGCGCCAGCGCCGAGGGAAGCGAAGAAACCGCGACCACGCCCCGGCCCAGTTCCCTGCCGCCCCGAGCCGGCATGGTCAGTTTTCAACGCGATGTGGCGCCGCTGCTGGTGCAGAAGTGCGGCAGTTGCCATGTCAACGACGACAAAGGGGACTTCGCGATGCGGAGTTTCTCGGAATTGATCGATTCCGGCATGGTCGACGCCGGTGATAGTCAAGGCAGCCGACTGCTGGAGATGATTCGTACCGGTGACATGCCTCGTGGCGGGGGAAAGGTTTCTGCGGCCGAACTTGAAATGCTCGCCGCCTGGGTCGACGCAGGCGCCAAGTTCGACGGTCCCT
>JBBDLY010000451.1:0-2208 GCA_040878585.1 Pirellulales bacterium | reverse complement strand
TCTATTGCGACGACGACGGCGACGATGGGGACGAAACGCGCCACAAGGACCACCGCGCTCGGCGCGGACGCACGGTTCGGCCAGGCGCCCGACCCAGGGTCAAGCCGCCGATTCAAGACGTTCTGCAACGTGGCGACGAAGTGCTAGTGCAGGTCATCAAGGAAGGGATCGGCACCAAAGGCCCCACGCTGTCGACCTACATCAGCATTCCCGGTCGATACGTGGTGCTGATGCCGGCCTTAGGCCGTGTCGGCGTCTCGCGCAAGATCGAAGACGAAGCCGACCGACGACGCCTGCGAGATGTGCTGCTCGAACTGAATCCGCCCAAGGGCCTGGGCTTCATCGTGCGAACGGCCGGCGCAGGACGGACGAAGAAGGAGCTGTCGCGGGACATGGCCTACCTGTTGCGACTGTGGAAGGTGATTGTCCGCCGGGTGCGCAAACTGTCCGGACCGGTCGACATCTATGAAGAGAGCGACATGATCATCCGCACCATTCGCGACATCTTCACCAGCGACGTCGACGTGATCTACATCGACGAGGCGCAGGCCTACGAGCGGGCCAAGGAATTCCTGCAGATGGTGATGCCGCGGCACGTCAGCCGCTTGCAGCTTTACGAAGGCAAGGAGCCGCTGTTCCACAAGTACAACATCGAAGAAGAAATCAGCCGCATCCACAAGCGCGAGGTTCCGCTGGCCCGCGGCGGTTCGATTGTAATCGACCCAACCGAGGCGCTGGTGGCCATCGACGTCAACAGCGGCAACTTCCGCGCCGATGGCGGCGCCGAAGAGAGCGCCTTCCAGATCAACCAGTTGGCGGCCAAGGAAATCGCTCGACAACTGCGGTTGCGCGACTTGGGCGGCGTGATCGTCAACGACTTTATCGACATGCGCAAGGAGAAGCATCGCCGCGGCGTGGAGCGGACTCTGCGGGAAGCAGTCCAGCGCGATCGCGCGCGGACCAAAATCTTGCGGACAAGTCCCTTCGGCCTGATTGAAATGACCCGCCAGCGAATCCGCCCCAGCCTCAAGCGGAGCGTCTACAAGGATTGCCCTGGCTGCGTCGGCACCGGCGTGGTGAAGACGGCCGAGAGCATGTCGATCGAGGTGATTCGCATGTTGATGCTGGCAGTGCAACGGGCGAACGTGACTCAAGTGACCGTCACCGTGAACGATGAGGTGGCAACCTACTTGAACAACAAAAAACGCCGCGAAGTGGCCCGGCTGGAAGACGAAAACAACGTCACCGTGCAGATCATCGGCAGCGAGGCGGCAATGCCCGAACATCTCGATATCAGCTATCGCTAAGAGGCTTCAAGCTGCATTATTCATGTCGATCGTCGGCCCGGGGGGACTGGACGGGGAGCGTAAAGCAGAACCGACTTCCCTCGCCGACGCTCGATTCGACCCAGATACGCCCGCCCTGGTGGTTGACGATCCGCTTGCAGAAGGCCAGTCCAATGCCGGTGCCGGGGTAATCGCCGCCGTGCGCGCGTTTGAATACTTCGAAAATCCTCTCCCGTTCCGAGGTGGGAAGGCCGGTGCCGTTGGCGGCCATGCAGTCGAGCGGAGCAACAAGTCGCGAGTCAGGCCGGACTTCAGCAGAATAATCCAGCGCGCCACGTTGAACGGCGGCGGTTGCGAATTACGCCGCCTTGCCGCGCCCGCTAAACGCGGGCCGGCGGCGCGTCAGCCAGCCTTCACCCAAGACACTCAGCGCCACGCGGTCTTCCAAATTAGGTCGGAAAACGGTCAGCAGCAGCAGCGGCAAATACCAGCCGATGAATAGCCCACCGCCGTGCGCGTGCCAGAACTGGACGGCGAGCATGATGGCGGCCGAGCAGCTCATCAAAGTCCCTAAATTCTTCTGCGCCGGCCATAGCGCCATGCTTCCGCTCAAAGCGATGCAGAGGGCCAACAGCGGCAAGCGGTATTCAGGGTGGATTCCATCGAACCCCCAAAAACCCTCCAGCAGGTCCTTATCCATCGAGGGAGATGCCAATCCGAACATCTGCTGCAGATCGGTCCAGAAGTCCCCCAGACTCTTGCGGCGAATGACCGCCACGACGGCGACGGCCGCTCCAAGCGAGGCGGCCACGCCCAGGCAAAACCGCAACAATCCCCGGTGCCAATAGAAACTGATCCACAGCGGCAGCAGGAACACAGGATAGTAGACCGTGCCCATCGCCAGCCCGATGAAGATGCCGCT
>JBBDLY010000450.1:0-2209 GCA_040878585.1 Pirellulales bacterium | reverse complement strand
TCGGCCGCTGGGCCATGCCGCTGGCGGAAGAAGCAGATTCAGCCAACGCCCTGGGTGTCCTGGCGCTGCGCGCCAGGGGCGACTGAGGTCGCGCGGCTTGACGATGCGTGTCGGCAGAGCATAGATTAGTAAGTTCATCGCGGCCGTGGCGGAATTGGCAGACGCGCTAGGTTGAGGGCCTAGTGGGAGTTAATCCCGTGCTGGTTCGACTCCAGTCGGCCGCATCTTTCGTAGCAAGGACTTACGGCCGCGCGCCGTGAGTCCTTGTTTCGTTTGCAGGGGATCCAGATGAGGTTCGATGGCGATCCGCACGCCTATCGCCATCGGCGCCTACCGGAAATGCCTGCTATATCTGGACAAACTTTGGCTTTTCGGGACAATGTAGCGGAACTCGCCAAGAGTTCCGATGCGTCCAAACAGAGTGCAATCTCTCGGGATTCCGGCGAATTCCGCCAATCTAAAACGAAACGGCCAAGGAATTAGCTTGCCGCCTTGACGAACCGCGTATCCATGCCAGCGGAGGATTGCCATGCCGAAGAAACGACGTGTTGCCGTGGTGATCGATTTAGAGTGGCCGTTGGCGCATCACCAGCGGGTGTTCGCCGGCATCCATCGCTATGCCAGCCAGCGAGGCGGCTGGAATTGTTCGATTGACCCCTACCTCGATCTGACGGCGAATCACCGCGGCGACTCCCACCAACTGGACGGCATCGTCGGCCGCATCCCCGCCTTGCTGGCCAAGCAGGCCCGCCGCCGCGGCGTGCCGCTGGTCAACGTGTGGGCCAACTCGCCGGCTGCCAACGTGGTGAGCGTGCTGCACGACGCGGCCGGTTCGGGCCGCATGGCCACCCGCCACCTGATTGCCCGCGGGTATCGCAACTTTGCCTATCTCGGCATCGCGCACGACAAGGTTTCGCTGAATCAATTGGCCGGCTTTCGTGAAGTACTCGCGGAGCACGAGTATCCTTGCGACGAATGCTGGACGCAACGACTCCATCCCGAAGTCAAGCGGCATTGGCAAGCCTTTCAGAAACAATTGGGCGCCTGGATCGACGGCCTGTCGCCGCCAATCGGGGTGTTTGCCACGACCGATCTGCTCACTCGCTACATCGCCGAGGCCGTGCAGGAGCATGATCTGCGGCTGCCGGCGGATATGGCGCTGATTGGCTCGGGCAATGAAATGGCAATTTGCAGCACGCCCGAGCCTTCGCTGTCGAGCATCGATTTCGGCTTCGAGCGGATTGGCTACCGGGCGGCGGAACTGCTGGACGAGATGATGGCCGGCGCGACGCCGCCGAGCGAACCGCAGTTTCTGCCGCCGGTGCAGTTGGCGGTGCGAGCGTCGAGCGGCGCGTTCGCCGTGGACCACCCGCTGGTGACCGAGGTGCTGGCCTACATCGGCGAGAATCTGCCGGAGAATCTCAGCCTGGAACATCTCGCCGCCCAGGTCGCCACCACGCCGCGAACGCTGAGCCGGCTGTTTCGTAGTTCGTTGGGCAAGTCGGTCCACCAGACGATCATTCAGTTGCGGCTGGAACGAGCGAAGCGGGAACTGATCGAGAACGACGATCTGCTGAAGGTCATCGCCACCCGCTGCGGGTTTCGCGATGCGATCCACCTGTGCAAAGTGTTCCAGCGGGAACATCAAATCACGCCCAGCGACTACCGGGCCAATCACCGCAAGGAATAGCCGCACTACGTTATACGACCGCGGGGAGATACTTTTCCAGTAGGGTTTCGGCAACTCGACGAGCCACGGCGCAGACATCGCTATCCGGGGCTACCTGGTGGGTGATCAAAGCGCCTTCCATGATCATGTCGATCTCCTGCGCCAAAGCCGCTGGATCCGACGCCCCGGCCCGCTCGGACAAATCCTCGAGCAGCGCGACGGAATCGGCTTTCGCCTGGCGAGCCGACTGGTGGGCCGGGTGATGCGGCTGAGGGAACTCGACCGCGGCATTGATAAAGATGCAACCGCGATATTCAGGGTCGTGGATGATTTCATTTAGCACGTCGAACATCGCCAAAATTTGCCCACGCGGGTCAGGGCCGGCTGCGCGCCGGACGCGGTCGCGCAGCTCGCTGCTCCACCAGCGATGATGCTCGTCGATCACGGCGACGATCAAATCGTCCTTGCTTTCAAAATGATTGTAAAACGTCTGCTTGGAGCAGCCCACCTCGTTCAGCAGGCGGTCGAGACCGACGTTCA
>JBBDLY010000449.1:0-2216 GCA_040878585.1 Pirellulales bacterium | reverse complement strand
TGCCGGAGAGGAACTGCCCGGTAACGCTCCGCTTGTTGCGCTTGATCTGCGCGACACTGCCGACTCCGACCACCTCGCCGCCGCGGACGCCCGGGCCGGGGCCGAAGTCGATGATCTGATCGGCCACCCGCATTGTGTCTTCGTCATGCTCGACGACGATCACCGTGTTGCCCATGTCGCGCAACTGGGTGAGTGTTTCCAGCAGGCGGTTGTTGTCGCGGGGATGCAGACCGATCGACGGCTCGTCGAGCACGTACAGCACGCCGACCAATCCACAGCCGATCTGTCCCGCCAGGCGGATCCGCTGCGACTCGCCGCCGGAGAGGGTCGGCGCGGTGCGGTCGAGGCTGAGGTAGTCCAGCCCCACGTTTCGCAGAAAGCCGAGCCGGCCGCGAATCTCCTTGAGCGCCTCGGTGGCGATGATCGCGCGGGCGCCGTCGAGTTGCAGTTCCTCGAAGAACCGGGCCGCGTCGGCGACGCTCAACGCGCACACTTCCGGCAGGCTGAGATTCGTTTCGGTGAAGTACTCGGCGAACCAGGGCGAGGCCGTCGCGATCCGCACGCTGCGGGCCTGCGCGTTGAGCCGGTCCCCCTCGCACTCGGAACAGGCGATGGTGTTCATGTACTTTTCCAGCGCACGCCGCTGCGGCTTGCTCTTGCTGTTGCGGTACTTGGCCAGCAGGTCGGGGATGATGCCGTCATACGTGCCGCCGTACTTCTGCCCCGCCGCGCCCGCTCGCCAGGTGAAGGTGATATGCTCCTCGCCGGTCCCCCACAGCAGGATGTCGCGTTGCTCTTCGGTCAGTTCGCGCCATGGCGTCTCGAGCAGCAGGCCCTCGGGCAGTTCGAGCTTGCGCTCCATCGTTTCGGCGACCCCTTGGAAGATATGCCGCCGCCAGCGGCCCATATCTTTCCACTTGCCGACCAGCGGCAGCGCGCCTTGTTTGAAACTGAGCGCGTCGTCGGGAATGAGCAACGCCGGATCGAAGTTGTAGTAGTCGCCCAGCCCGTCGCACTCCGGGCACATGCCTTGGGGGCTGTTGAAGCTGAACAATTGCGGCGACAGCGGCTCGAAGCTTTCGCCGCACGGCGTGCAGGCGAAGTGCGACGAGAGCTGGATGTCGCCGGCCACGCCGCTCTTCGATTTGCGGCGCTTGCCTTGGGGCTTCGCCCCGCCCGCTTCGCCTTCCTCGACCGCCACGATCATGTGCCCTTGGCCGATCTTCAGCGCCAGCTCGACCGCCTCGGCCAGCCGCGGGCGGACGTCCTTCTTCGCTTCCAGTCGATCGACGACCACCTCGATGTTGTGCCGCATTTGGCGGTCGAGTTGCAGGTCGTCGTTGAGCGAAACGATATTGCCGTCGACCCGAGCGCGCACGAAGCCTTGCTTGAGCAGGTCCTCGAACAGATCCTTGTACTCGCCCTTCTGGCGGCGGATCTTCGGCGCCAGCACCGAGTAGCGCGTGCCGGCGGGGAGTTGCAGAATCCGCTCGATGATCTGCTCGCGCGTTTGCGCGGTAATCTCCTGGCCGCAATAGGGACAGTAGCCTTGGCCGGCGCGGGCGTAGAGCACCCGCAGGTAGTCGTAGATTTCGGTGATCGTGCCGACCGTGGAGCGGGGGTTCTGCCCGCTGGTCTTCTGCGAGATGCTGATCGTGGGGCTGAGGCCCGAAATATGGTCGACTTCCGGCTTGGGCATCTGTCCGAGAAACTGCCTGGCAAAGCTCGACATGCTCTCGACGTAGCGGCGCTGGCCTTCGGCGTACAAGGTGTCGAACGCCAAGGAACTCTTGCCGCTGCCGCTGACTCCGGTCAGGCAGATCAACTGGTTGCGGGGCAGTTCGACGTTGACCGACTGCAGATTGTGCTCGCGAGCACCCTTGATGACGATGTCGGCGGCGGCCATAAGCGCAGGGCTTCTTCCGTGAAGAGGTCAAAATCGAAGGAACCTCTTATTGTAGGGCCAACGCCTTCCACCCGGCAAGCGCCGTGCCACGTTGCCGAAGCTGCCAGCGTGTGGAGGCTGGAGGCTGGAGGCGTGAGGCTGGAGGCTGGAGGCTGAACTGCCAGCTTCGGCGGAAGCGCTCGGGTGCCATGCCCAGGCGGAGTTTACGGAGCATGGGCATGTGAGGTGCTGGAGCGGCATGGCACCCAGTGGCAACGGTTACCCCGGCGCCGCGGAAGCTGGCAGCTTCCGCCACGGGCTGGCAGCTTCC